>JAZRDY010000068.1:0-23980 GCA_045660525.1 Acutalibacteraceae bacterium
GAGAAGATAAAAATAGGCTCTAACGAAGCTTGGTTAATGTATAATAATGATGATGAATACGGCTGTCTACTTGTTGTGTACGATAAAATATCAATAATGGTTGTCGGTGATTTAAGTAAAGAAGAAATAATCAAAGTTGCCCAAAATATAAAATAGTGATCAAGAAGATTCTGATGAACTGAAACAACTCGAAATTTAAGCGTAGTGGTTTGTGGTTAGACGCTTAATGTGTTGTTAAAATATTGAAACAATTATAAAATTTAAAGGAAGTTAATGTTATGAGAAATAAGATTATATCACTGATATTATGTTTAATTATGATTTGTTCAATTAGTTCTTTGACTGTTGCTTATGCCGATAACAGTGAAGCAGATTTCTGTAAAATAAAGAGAACAACTGCCACTGTAACATTTAACACATTTGAAAAGGTAAAACTTTATGCAAACTATAATATAACTTCTGATGAAAGTTATGAGCTTGTATGGAGTATTGAGGGCAAATCATATTTTATGAATGATTTTAAGTACAAAACTACAGGTGAAGAAGTAAAACTACTGTTTTTAGATGATACTACTGTTAAATTACAGATAATATCATCTAATGGTAATGTGCTGTGTGAAGATGAATTGTTTATGAAATCATATAGAAATAATGATGTACCATTTTTGGTTGAACTTGAAGGCGATTTTTTAATGGCAATAATGCTTTTTATCGGTATAGTAGGCGGAACATTCGGTCCGTGGATAGGTAAGCTTATAAATCTGATTTAATAGGCGATATAATGTATATTTCTATGTGTTGATTTCCGATTATTTAAAGTTAACATATATGCGCAAATATTATATGAAAAATAAACACAAAGGAGAATAAAAATGTCAGAAGTATTCGACAAATTAAAAAAACACACAAATTTAAAACCTAACAACCTTGAAACACAATATAAGAGTAGTATTGGCAATCTGCTTCTTGTGGTAGTATTCAGTGCAGTGAATATTGTTCTGCTGTTGGTAAACGGTAATTCATATTTTCTTTTTTCGGCTTTTGTTCCTTATTTTGCAGTTGATTACGGTATGTATTTTTGCGGTATGTACCCCGAGGAGTACTATTACGATGTGCCTGATATGGTCTTTGAGGAGAAATCGTTTTTAGGTGTATGGATTGCAATTGCAGTTGTTATTCTGACGGTTTATGTTCTTTGTTGGTATCTTGCAATAAAGAAAAAGCTTGGCGCTTTGATTGCAGCTCTCCTCTTTTTTATTATCGACACAGCAGTCATGCTTTGGCTCGTAGAATTTTCAATGGATTCAATAATTGATATACTTATGCATGTGTGGGTTCTTTCATACCTTGTTTTTGCAATAGTAATTTATTTTAAAATAAAGAAATCTCCTGTGGAGGAGATTTCTGATGAGCTTACAGGTAATGATACTCCCGATAAAGACAATTCAACTGTCCTCAGAATGGCGGAAGATACTAAATGCAGAGTTTTTGCAGAAGCTGAGACAACCGGTATGCATATAGTTTTCAGACGCGTAAAGCGTACCAATGAGCTTGTGATAAATGGCTGTGTTTATGATGAGTATGTTGCTTTGGCTGAGTTTGCACATACACTCACTGCTAATGTTGACGGTCACAAGATTGAGGCAATGTATGACGGTACTTCAAGTGTCAGAATTTTGGTTGATTCCGTTGTGGTGGCAAAGAAGCTTAGAATATTCTGAGTTAATAAAATCTTTGTTTGGCGGGAAAAGATCTCCCCCCGCCACCGCCCACTTCCTCGCGTCCTAAAAAAGACAAAAAACAACCGCAAGTATCTGACTTGCGGTTGAACTGTTTTAATATCAGAATAACTGAATTTCCTTGAAAATGTGCACCACACCACGCATAAAATCCATAAAGCTCATATCATCAGCTATTGCGATTCTTACGAGGCTGACAAGCTTTGTAGGCCAACCTGTGGTGTCAATGTTGTAAAGAATGCGCGCCTCGTAAAGCTTATCAATTTCGCTGTATACATCTGAATATGTAAGGCAGTAGGTCTCAAAATTTTCCGGATCGTTTTCGTCTATAACAAAAACTCGTGTGCCTAAATTTTTGTCGTTATAAGCATTGAAACCAACGGTGGGGGTGTTGATAATCTTGATGCCCTTGTAGTCGATTTCAAAGGTGTTTTCGTGGTCGTGACCGCTGACAGTTGCGAGCACATCTCCCATCTCAAGCATTGCATCAAACTGTCCGTTGTTGTAATATGGCGGACAGGGATATTCACGAAGCTCACCGATTGCACCGTCAGGAAGCTTGTAAAACTTATTACTGTCGTTAAGAGGATTCTTTTTTCTGATGATACGGCCGAACCATAATAATTTGGTCTGCTGTAATGCATCGTAAATCTCAGGCACGATAATATGCTGGAAATTGATTGCGGGTACAGCCTCACCGCCGTTCTTAGCTTTAAGCTCTTCTGATGTTTTTTTGTACCACTCAATCTGCTCTTTATATACGGCTGCATATCCGCCGTAGTCGTTTTCGGTATTATAGGTGCCCGAGTCAGTGAGCCAGAGGTTAAAGCCGTATCCGCTGCCGTCGCTTTTCATAATGGGAAGATTGTATGTACCGACTCTGTCTTTTATACATAAGCCTGCCTTACCCACATAGCAGTCGTAGCTTTCGTATATTGAGAGCTGATGCTCTTTGGTTGACTTTGTTTCTTCATCGTCATGGTTTCCGAACACTGCCGCAACCTTAATGTTTCTGTTTTCAAAGATGTCCATAAACTCTCTTATGGCATTTTCTGCATCTTCTTCCTCGGGAACGTCATAACCTGAAATATTATCGCCCGTGAGAATGATCAGGTCGGGATTTACCTTGTCGAGAGTTTTCTCAATATAATCTCTTGTAAGTTCATTAAGGGGATATCCGTCCTGAATATCGCTGATATTGAGAATGGTGAATTTGCCGTCTTTGTTGAATTTAAGGGTATCATCCTCTGCGTATGCAAATGAAGTAAAACAGGTTACAATAAGCAGAATGCTTAAGATAAGTGAGATAGTTTTTTTCATATTGATTCCTCCTTTTTTACATTATAAAACAAAAAATCACCTTTTTCAATGGCTTATAACAACCCTATAAAAAATATTATAAAAAAAGCCGAAATTTTAATATACCCCCCCATTGACAATATACCCCCTGTGGGTATATTATGAAGCAGGAGGTTGATTAAGGATGGATAATAATTGTTGCAATAAGAAAACTATTAGAAGTGATGAAGAAAAAAAGTTGATTATCAATAGGCTTAACAGAATAGGCGGACAAATTAACGGAATAACAAGAATGGTTGAAAATGATGCATATTGTAATGATGTATTGGTGCAATTATCTGCTGTAAAAAATTCTGTTAAAAGTTTATCGACACATATTTTAGAAAATCATTTATATATGTGCGTAACAAGAGATCTTGAAAATGGTGAATTAGATACTCTTGACGAATTGATCAGTTTGTTTAAACGATTTAATGAATAAGGAGGTGAAATTATGGATAAAATCGTACTTTGCGAAAAATGCGGTGCAATGGTTAAAGTATTAATCGACTGTACTTGCCCAAACTGCGGTATTAAGTGCTGTGGTGAAGTTATGAAAGAAATCTCTGAAGAAGAAGCAAAGAAAATCTTAGAGAGCAAATAATTTTTTTCATACAAAAAGCGCGGATGTCAAAAACATCTGTGCTTTTTATTTTTTTGAAGGGATATTGTTACAATAATAAAATCGAACTATATGATATTGAATTAAAATATATCTTATGGTAAAATTAAATGAGAAAACAAAAAACAAAGGACAGTGTTAATATGAAAATTCTCGATAACGGCGATAAACATCTGTTGCCTCTCATACCTCAGATTGTGCTCGATAAGTTAGGCAAAGCTGTAGATGAGATTAATTTTATCGGAGGCGGCAGTTTCGGAAGAGTTTATAAAGCTGTGCTTTCAAGCGGAGAGATAATTGCCGTTAAAGCATATAAGCTTCAGGGTGATCAGTACGGCGAAGCGCAACAGCTTGAAATTTTAGCTGCAAATACAAGCGTAAAGATGCCTGAGGTTGTTTTTACATATGAAGATGACGAAACAGCAATTCTTGCTATGACATTTGTTGAAGGTAAAAATGTGCTCGAACTTCCATTCTTACTGAAAAATAAAGAGCAAAAGAAGGCCTTTGCTGATGCAGTTATTGACGGTATGCTTAAGTGGCACAGTGTGACAAAGGACAAATTTGGCAGTCTTGCTTCACCTGAATATGACACTTGGTATGATTATTACAGAAAAGAAAAGCAGGAACCCTGGATGAAAGGCTTCAGAGAGCTTGGTCAAAAAGGAAAGCTCAGCAAAAACAGAGTTAAAGTTCTTGAAGAAGCAACAAAACTGTTTAACAGCCTGCCTGAAGAAAACTCAGAGCCCGTGCTTATTCACGGTGATCTTAACATTATGAACATAATGGCTGATCCGAAAACCCTTGAGCTTATTGCTTTCATCGACCCTAACGGCTGTATGTGGGCAGACAGAGAATATGATCTTTATCAGTTTCATAATATGTGGGGTGATGCTTATGGTCTTTATGAAACCTATAAAGAAAAATGTTCCCTTTCACCTTATGCAGATTTCAGAGTTGCTTATTACGGTGCCATGCATGAGGTTTCAATGAGACTTAAGGTCGGTCACGTTATACCATTATGGGAAGATCTTAACATCAGAAGACTCAAAAAAGAAATGAAAAGACTTAAAGAAAAGATGTGATATTATGAAAAAAGCAAGTAAGAGGATAATGGCAGTGCTTATAGTTATTTGCGTGATTTTGGGCATTGGTACATCTGTCGTGGCTGTAAATTATGATTATCCGGAAAGTGAGCACGACTATCAGAACAACCTTAATCAGGAATGGAAATATGAGTACGGTCAAGTGGTTGACGGATTATTTGTTACCTTTTCGGAAAAGACAAGCTTTGAAAAGCCGACGATGAAGTATCAGGCTATTATTAGTGGCCCCAACGGAGAGGTCATCGGCGGAGGTATAATGCAAAAGACTAAAGATGGCGACAAGCTGACGGTTACAGCAGGTGATTATACTTACAGAGCTACGGGCAAAGAACTCGCAGGCAAGACTTTGTATATTCCCGCTAACAGCTTTGATCTTTGCCTTGAGAGCGACTCAAGTGTTACCGATTACGGATTTTCAATAGATAGAATTTCAGATACTGCACCTGAAAATGTTGCCGTTGTTACATATGAATGTTGCGATGCTTGCGGTATGAAAACAACTTTTTGTTATAATCCTGGTGATGAAATCAAAGTCGGCAAAGACTATTACTGCAACGAGGATAACTCTGCCTTTGTCAGCTGGATAAGCGACGACGGAAAGGAATACAACGAGGGCGAAACTCTTGAGTTTAAATCAGTAAATCTCAGGGCGAGAAGGATTCCTTTGCTTCTCGGCAGTGATGAAGTGTGGAGCTTTTCTAACTCTGACCCGTACTTTGATCCTGATTATAACGGTGGATATTATCTGACAACCAAAGACTTTTTAACAATGCAAAAAAACATCTATAAGGTTTTCGGTATCGGCGTATTGCCTGCAATAGGTTTATCCGTTGCTCTGATGACTTATCCCAATTGGTATTGGAACGGCTCTTGCTATGGTATGTCGGCAACAACAGTGCTTCAACATTACGGCGAGATAGATATTCTCAAAAACCGAAATGAAAAAAACTTATCTGAGCTTACTAATGAAGATAATATTGTAAGTCTTATTAATTACTACCAGTGGGCATTGGCAGGCAGCTTTCTTTGTGAAAACTTCTCTCTTGATAAAGGCTCAAAGATGTATTCTCAGCAGCTTAAAGATATGTTTGATTCTGTTTCTCAGGGCAATATAGTGCTGTTCACATATTATACGGGTGAAACTATCAAAACAAGCGGTCACGCAGTTTTGCTCACGGGTGCATATACTCAGAAAGACGGTACTAAAGTTTTAGTTGCTTATGACTGCAACAGACCTGAGGATTACACATCAAAAGCTTTTGAACAGAGATTTTATATTGATTCTGAATTCAAAACTATTAAAAGAGGCTACGATTATCAGAGTGATTGGTACATGGAATACGGTGAGTTTAACTGGACCGATGATTACAGTCAGTTTGAAGCTTTTGATATGAATGAAAACGGTGGTTTGTTTTCTTGGTATTCACTCTTTTTCAGTCAGTTAATAAGATTATTAAAAACAGTTATTACATTGATTAAATAATTAAAATATCCAAGAATAGGGGTTATAATAATGAGAACGATTTTATTTTATCCAAGGGTTGAAAATGTGATATTACCTTCTTACACTCCGTTAGGAATAATGTCTATTGCTACCTATCTTAACTCAAATGGACATTGCGCAAAAGTGCATGATAGGACTGTATCAAATGAAAAAATTGCATCGGTTATAGAAAATTATAAACCAGATATTATTGGAGTATCCGTAATATCGCAATCTTTTATTAAGGATGCAATTGCTATTTCAAAAGTTGCAAGAAAATTTAATATACCGGTTATTTGGGGAGGATGCTCTTCTACATCCATTGCCGAAAAAATATTAAGAAGCGGTAATGCTGATTACATTAGTTTAAATGAAGGTGAGTTTACTTGGTTAGAAATAGCAGATGCATTTGATTCTGGAAAAAAATTTGATGATATTAAAGGTATAGCATTTCTCAAAAATAATATGTATATTGAGACGGGTATAAGAGAGTTTATTGATTTGTCGCAGTTACCGTCGATTGACTGGAATCTTATTAATCCAGAAAAGTATATGCAGAAAACTTATGGAAGCCATAAAATGTTAAGCATTTATCGAACCAAAGGGTGTAGCGGGAAATGTAATTTTTGCTATAATCCTTGTTTTCATAAATCAACACGAAGGGTAAGGCCTATTGATAAAGTAATAAGCGAAATGAAATTCCTTTCAGAGAAATATGGTGTTGATGGATTTGAATTTACCGATGAAACAATGTTTGAAAGTAAAAGTGAAGCTTATGAGTTTTGTAATAAAATCTTGGAAAGTGATTTAAAGTTGAATTGGAGCGGATATCTTAAAACAACGGTTTTAAAAACAAAGGAAGATTTCGAATTACTGTATAAAGCAGGATGTCGTATGTTGATGTTTGGTATAGAAACAGGTTCAAAAAATGTTCTTACAGCGATACGTAAACCGAATAATCTTCAGACGATTGAAGCTACAATTAATGCATGTGTAAACTCTGGAATACTACCGATAACTACCTTTATTATTGGATTTCCCGGTGAAACAATTGAAGATGTAAAGGAAACTATCCAATTGGCGAAAGACTTAAACGGTGCACTAGTGAGTATGTTTTATTTTACACCGTTACCAGGAACAGAAATTTATAGGAATTTGATAGCTGAAAATAAACTTGTTGATAAAGTAACTTTAGAAGATCATTCGGAAATAGTTGAACTTGAAAATGTTTATGAAAACTTTTCTGAAATACCAATGAAGGATCTTTTTGTTATAAAAGAATTTTTTCGTTTGAGAACTTTGTTTTATAGAAATAAAACCTCAGAGGATAGGCAGATATTAAAAGTGTTAATAAGTACGGTTCAATCTTGGAAAGGCAGAGGTTTTTTGCAGTTTGTTTTTGGTTTTCTTAAAACGTTTGAAAAACTTTTGAATGCATTTTCTGTTTTTTTACATCCGTTTATACGAAAAAAATACGGATTGTATTTTAATAAATAAAATCATATATTTTTTCTGCTGTTTAAACAGAGATGTTTTATACACAACACAATATACTGTTTAATAATATTTTATAGTTTTACTTGTTTATTTAATCGTGAATTTTAGGTTATAAATATAATTATCAACTTTATTATGGTTTATATAAACATGATGGAGCGTACCAATAAATATCAAAGGAGAAACCTTATGAAAAAAGGAAAGAAGATACTTAAGGCTGTAGGTTGCGTAGCTCTGACTGCTGCTATAGGTGCAGGCGCGTGGCTTGGTTATGTGCGTCAGGAGTCTGAGAAATACAACCTTATTACTCTTGAAGAACCTGATATTGCACCTGTTGCCACAGCTGCTGAAGAGTTTGATATTGAACTCAGTGATATCACAATGCACTATGCCGTTTATGGTGATGAGGGTTATCCTCTTATTCTGGTGCACGGCAACGGTGGTAACAAAGATTCACTTAAAGAAGCGGCAGGGTACCTGGCAAGTGACTATAAGGTTTATGTGATTGAAAGCAGATGCCACGGTCAAAGCAGTGATCCGAGCGTGATATCATATGACCTTATGGCTAAAGATATCAAGGAGTTCATCGAAGCTCTTGGTCTTGAGAAGCCTTATCTTATGGGTCACAGTGACGGCGGTATCAATGCTCTTACTGTAGCTTATACATATCCTGATTTGCTTGGCGGTTTTATCTCTTGCGGTGCCAATACCACACCTGAAACTTTCAAACCCTACTTCCCCTTGGGTGTGAAGATTTTTAATCTGATGAAACCCAATAAACTCAATGATATGATGCTGACACTTCCTCAGATGAACGCGGATTTACTTTCGCAAATCAGATGCCCCGCCTATATAGTTGCAGGTGAATATGACATTATGTGGCTGTCAGACACAGTGTTTATTCACGAGTGTATAAAGGACAGCAAGATTGCCATTATCAAGGGCGCAGACCATTCATCATATATTTCACAAAACGGTAAACAGGCATATACTCTTGCCAAGGAGTTTTTTGACACCGTTGCCTTAAAGTAATATGATATCTTTATCGCTTTAAAATCTTAAATCGCAAACAAAAGCGGACTTATACAGGTAAATTTTTCTTATAAATCGTAAGTTTAAAGAATTATATTTCTGTACAAGAAAATTAAAACAAGAGAGCTATTGTATAATAACTCTTAATCTTCTTTTGGGGATAAGCTTTTATCTTGCAAAAAGAAACGGAAATCAAATATCATATTTTGAATAAAGATAAGGAGATAAAAATAATGGATAAAGCTCTTATGCTCGGTAACGAGGCAGTTGCAAGAGGTCTTTATGAAGCAGGCGTAACAGTTGTTTCATCATACCCCGGCACACCCAGTACCGAAATCACAGAATATGTAACCAAATACAATGAAATCTACAGCGAGTGGGCTCCCAATGAAAAGGTAGCTTTTGAAGTAGCTTTCGGTGCTGCAACAGGTGGCGCAAGAAGCTTCTGCGCTATGAAGCACGTTGGTCTCAATGTTGCTGCTGACCCTCTTTACACTGCATCATATATCGGTGTAAACGGCGGTATGGTCTGCGCTGTTGCCGATGACCCCGGTATGCACTCATCACAGAATGAGCAGGATTCACGTCATCATGCAATCGCATCAAAGACACCTATGCTCGAACCCTCAGATTCAGCTGAATGCTCAAGATTTACTTCTCTCGCATATGAACTCTCAGAGAGATTTAACACACCTATGCTTCTTCGTCTTTCAACAAGAGTTTCACATGCTCGTTCACTTGTACCTCTTTCAGACAGAAACGAAGTAGGCGTTAAGGAATACAAAAAAGACGTTATGAAAAACGTTATGATGCCCGCTATGGCAAGAGGTGCTCACGTAAGAGTTGAGCAGAGACTTCTTGATATGGCAAAGTTCGCAGATACAGAAGCTACCAAAATGGGCATCAACACTGTAGAGTATAACGACACTAAGGTCGGCATCATCGCTGCAGGTACTTCATATGTTTATGCTCACGAAGCTATGGGCGAAAACGCAAGCTACTTAAAGCTCGGTATGGTTAATCCTCTTCCCGTGGAGCTTATCAAAGAGTTCGCTTCAAAGGTTGACGAGGTTATCGTAATCGAAGAGCTTGACGATATTATCGAAACTCACTGTATTAAGCTCGGCATCAAGGTCAAGGGCAAGGAATTATTCTCAAAGCTTGGCGAATTCTCTCAGGCTACAATTTCAGCTGTGCTCAAAAATGAAGAAGCCTCCTGCGAAACTTTCGACGAAGAAATTCCACCCCGTCCTCCCGTGCTTTGCGCAGGCTGTCCTCACAGAGGTCTCTATTATGCTCTCAAGGGCATGGGCCTTTATGTAAGCGGTGACATCGGTTGTTACACTCTTGGTGCTCAGGCTCCTCTTTCAATGATGGATGCTTGCGTATGTATGGGTGCATCAATCAGCGGTCTTCACGGCTTCAATGTTGCAAGAGGTGAAGATCAGGCTAAAAAGAGTATCGGAGTTATCGGTGACTCAACATTTATCCACTCAGGTATCACAGGTCTTATTGACATCGCATATAACAAGGGCTTCTCAACTGTTATCGTACTCGATAACTCAATCACAGGTATGACAGGCCATCAGAATAACCCTGCAAACGGTCTTACAATCAAGGGTGACCCAACAGTTGCTGTTAACCTTGAAGCTCTCGCAAGAGCAGTAGGCTTCAATAATGTTGTAGTTGTTGATCCCCTTGATATTGAAGGCACAAAGGCTGCAGTTAAGGCAGAGCTGGAAAAGAAAGAGCCCTCACTTATTATCTCAAGACGCCCCTGCGCGCTTCTTAAGACAGTTAAACATTCAGCACCCGTTAAGGTTGATGCTGATAAGTGTATCGGATGTAAGGCTTGTCTCAACGTTGGCTGTCCTGCTCTTTCACAGACTAAGAGAGAAAACGGAAAATATCTTGCAGTTATTGATAACACTCAGTGTGTTGGTTGTGGTGTATGCGCATCGGCTTGTAAGTTCGGTGCAATTGAAAAAGGAGGTAATGACTGATGGCAACTAAAAATATTCTTATCGTAGGCGTCGGTGGTCAGGGTACTCTTTTAGCATCAAAGCTTATGGGCAATTGCTTCGTTAAAGAAGGTTACGATGTAAAGGTAAGCGAAGTGCACGGTATGAGCCAGAGAGGCGGCAGTGTTGTTACATATGTAAGATATGGTGAAAAGGTTTATTCACCCGTTATTGAAAAGGGCGAAGCTGATATCATCATCTCATTTGAACAGCTCGAAAGTGCAAGATGGCTTCCCTATCTTAAAAAGGGTGGCGTACTCATTTCAAGTACTCAGAAAATCGATCCTATGCCCGTAATTATGGGTAAGGCTACATACCCCGAAGATATTCTTGCAAAGCTCGCAGAAAAGGATATCAAGCTCGTTTCACTTGATGCTCTTTCACTTGCTATTGAGGCCGGTACACCTAAGTGTGCTAACATAGTACTTCTCGGTGCTGCTGTGCAGTTTCTCGGTATTGATAAAGAGATGTGGATTGATATTATCCGTTCCACAGTACCGCCCAAAACAATTGACGTAAATCTCAAGGCTTTCGAGCTTGGATATAATGCAAACTAATATCTTTTTAACCGAGGGCACACATAGTGCCTTCGGTTAATTTGCTTTTTTAGAGGTGAAATATGAGAAACATTACGATTGCAACAAATAAAATTTCAGCCACAAACAACAATTGCTTCGAGGGGTGGGGTACCAGTCTTTGCTGGTGGGCAAACAGAGTTGGCTTCAGTGAAAAAATGGCAAAGGACAGTGCAAGACTTTTCTTTTCAAAAGAAGAGGGACTCGGTCTTAACATTATGCGATATAACATAGGCGGCGGAGATGACCCGACCCACAATCATATAACTCGTACCGACTCGGAAATGCCCGGTTGGTGGAAATATGATGAAGAAAAGAAAGATTTTGTATTCAACAGCTATACTGATGAAAATCAGCTGAGGGTTATGACAGAGTGCTATAAAGCATCGGGTGACGATGCCTATGTTGAGGCTTTCTCAAACTCTCCGCCGTATTATATGACCGTAAGCGGTTGTAGTTCGGGAAGCAAAAGCGCTATAGCTACCAACCTGAAAAAATCTCAGGTGGAACCTTTCGCTAAGTATCTTGCTGAGGTTTGTGATTACATTCAGACTCATCATAATATTAAGATAAAAAGCCTTGCCGCAATGAATGAGCCATTCACAAATTATTGGCGATATTTTTCTCAGAAGCAAGAGGGCTGCCACATATCCCCGGGTAAAATGCAAAGCAGTGTTATTGTAGCCACTGCAAAGGCTTTAAAAGAGAGAAATCTCAATGATATTATTGTAACAGCTACCGATGAAACCAATACCAAGCTTCAATATAAAGCGCTTAAAAAGCTGAGTGCTGAGGCTTTGGATGTTGTCGGCAGAATCAGCACTCACACATATGAAAAGGCAACACCCAAAGTCGGTGAGCTTGCGAGAAATCTCGGCAAAAACATATGGATGAGTGAAACGGACTGGAGCAGTGTCAGCGGTGAAAACCCAGGTGAGATGGGTCCCGCTTTATGGCTGAGCGAAAAAATCATAGAGGATATGAATACTATCTCGCCCTCGGCGTGGGTTATATGGCAGATTGTTGCCGCCTACATTTCCCGCGTACCCGACGAAAAAGGCAGACTCGATATGCCTGAAATGCCCGATCTGACTCAAGGCTTCTGGGGTACAGCTTTTGCTGATATTGACAACGAAGAGATTTATCTGACTCAGAAATACTATGCCTTCGGTCAGTTCAGCCGTTATATAAGACCGGGTATGACTATAGTGCACACTGATAAAAAATCATTGGGTGCTTATGATAAAGACACAGGCAGACTTGTTCTTGTTTGTGTTAACACCAAAGCTGAGGATGAAGAAATTTCGGCAACTTTCCACACTTTCGATAATGAAATGCGGAAAATCACACCCATTCGCACAAGCGGCAGTATCAAAGACGGTGAACATTGGAATGAGCTTGATTCCTTTGATGCAAAGGGCGAGTTTACACATATCCTTAAAGGCAACAGTGTAACAACTTTTATCATCGATAAAATATAACCATCACTTAAAACTAAAGAAAAAGAGGTGTTTTTATGAATAAGTTAATAGCTTGGTTTACGGGAATAGTATTAGTTGTTCTGGGTGCTTTAGTTGCATTTGTACCCTTTGGTAATCCTGTATCGGAATATCTCGCAACAAAAAATGCAGAAATCTATCTCGAAGAAAACTATCAGGGTGCCGACTACTTTGTTGATAATGTAAGCTACGATTTCAAGACAGGTAGTTACTATGTTCATATCAAAGCGCCTGGCAGTATCGACCGCAGTTTCACTCTTTATGCAGCCACAAACGGCAAGATAACCTTTGACACCTATGAAAGCGCTGTAATCGGAAAGTGGAACACCGCTAATCGGATAAATAACGAATACTTTAACAAAACAAGAGATTTCCTTGCAAGAGATGACTTCCCCTATAATCAGCATATAGCTTTCGGTGAAATCATCTTTAAAGAAAGCGGCGTACCCGACGGCGAAGATATACCCGACTATGCTTTATCAACAGCCGACCTTGTTCTTGACGGAGTTTATGACATAAGCGAATTAGGCGCCAAGGCAGGTAAGCTTACTGTTTATATCTATGACGAAGATATAAGCGTCGAGAGACTTTCAGAAATACTTCTCGGTATAAAGAAATTCCTTGATGATAACGGTGTGACTTTTTATGCTGTCGACTGCATCCTCGAATATCCGAAGCCTGAGGATGAAAATGCTCCTTGGAAAGAGGGACGTACAGAGGTAATGAACTTCCTTTGTAAAGATATATATGAGCAGGGCCTTGTAGAAAGAGTCAGACTTTCTGACGAAAATGCTAAGAAATACTGGGAACAGCAGGATAAGCAACTTGAAGAAAAAACTGTATCATAACAACATATAAAAAGCTTCCTGAGATTATCTCAAAGGAAGCTTTTGTTATTTTGGCGGTAATTCTTTTTTATTGACACAGTAAATAAAAATTGATATAATAAATTAGTATGTAAATGCTACTATACTGAATTTAAAATAACGGAGGTTATATTATGAATATCGGTTTAATTATTGCAGGTGGCGTGGGTCAGAGAATGAAAATGAATGTACCCAAGCAGTTCATCAAGGTTTTAGGAAAACCCATTATGATTTATACTCTCGAAGCTTTTGAGAGAAATGAAAATATTGACGAAGTTGTTGTTGTATGCCTTAAGGGTTGGGAAGAAAAGCTTCAGAAGTGGTGCGAGCAGTACGGCATCAAAAAACTCAAGCACATTGTTCCCGGCGGTAACACAGGTATGGAATCACTTCGTAACGGTATGAACGCTCTGAGAGAAAACTATCCCGAAGATTCAATTATCGTTATCCATGATGCAGTACGTCCTCTTATTTCGGATGCTATTATTGATACCAACATCGGCGGTGTTAAAGAGTTCGGCACAGCTATTACCTGCGTACCCACAACAGAAGCTTTGCTTTATAGTGAAGATATGATTAATTCAGATAAGATTGTTGACAGAAACCTTATTGCAAGAACTCAGACTCCTCAGTCACTTTATCTTTCAAAGTTCATCTGGGCTCACGAAGAAGCTATCAAGAGAGGTATAGAAGATACAGTCGCAACCTGCACACTTCTCGTTGAACTCGGTGAAGATGTTCACATCGTCTGGGGTGAAGAAACCAACTTCAAGGTAACAACAGCAGAGCACATCGCTCTTATGGAAGCATATATCAAGGTCGGAGCAATCGGTGGCTGATATGACAAATATAGTTAAAGCTGATATAGAAAAAATTGCTTATGCACCTCTCAGTTGGAATAAGCTTCAGGGTAAAACTGTACTTGTAACAGGTGCAACAGGCTTCATCGGTTCATTTATTATCCACGCACTTATGAAAAAGTGGGAGGATGAGGGTCTTGATGTAAAAATCCTTGCACTTGTAAGAAATGCAGACAGAGCAAGAGCGGCTTACGGTGAATATGAAGCAAAGGGCAGACTTTCTTTCCTCGTTCAGGATGTCTGTCAACCTCTGCCCACAGATAAAAAGGCAGACTTCATTATCCACTGCGCATCAAATGCCGCACCTAAGGAATACTCAATGTATCCCGTTGAGACAATGAAGACCAACTTCTACGGCACACTTAATCTTCTTGATTATGCCAAGGCAGTGGATGCGGAAAGCTTCCTTTATGTTTCAACCATCGAGGTTTACGGTACTACTCACGGTGTAGATAAAATCGACGAAGACAACTATGGCGAAATCGACGCTATGAAAGTTCGCTCATGCTATCCTCTTAGCAAAAAAGGCTGCGAAACTCTCAGCATCAGCTATGCTGACGAATATGGCCTTAATGTAAAAATCGGCAGACTCAGCTATATCTTTGGCCCGGGTATGAAAGCAGGGGACTCAAAGATAGTTGCAGTTTTCCCAAAGTGTATCGCAGACGGTGAAAATATCGTAATGAAAAGCAAGGGCGAGCAGCTTCGCTCATACACATATGTAACAGATGCAATTACAGGTCTTCTCACTGTACTTCTTGACGGTGAAAACGGCAATGCATATAATATTGCATCAAAGCTCTGCATCACAACAATTGCAGGCATAGCTCACACTCTGGTCGAGTCATATCCCGAAAAGGGGCTTAAGGTTATTTTTGATCTGCCTACAGAAGCAGAGGCAAAGGGCTTTTCACTTATTGAAAATGCTGTGCTTTCTTCAGATAAACTTGAAGCTCTCGGCTGGGAACCGAAAACTGACCTTGTAACGGGTCTTAAGAACGTTGTTGAAGAACAGATAGAGCTTAAGTTATAAGAAAGGATTTTTTATGTTAGAACAACTCAAAAAGGAAGTGTTGGAGGCTAACCTTTTACTTCCTAAATATAATCTTGTTACTTTCACCTGGGGTAATGTCAGCGGCATCGACAGAGAAAAGGGACTTATCGTTATTAAGCCCAGCGGTGTTGAATATGACGTTATGACAGCTGATGATATGGTTGTTGTTGACCTTGAGGGCAATGTTGTTGAGGGTAAGCTTAACCCGTCGTCAGACACTGCAACCCATATCGAGCTTTATAAGGCTTTCACCGAAATCGGCGGTGTAATTCATACACATTCTCCCTGGGCGACATCATGGGCTCAGGCAGGCAGAGGTATTCCCGCCTACGGTACAACTCACGCAGATTATTTCTATGGTGAGATTCCCTGCACAAGACAGCTGACACCCGAAGAAGTTGAAAGAGCTTATGAAAAAGAAACAGGCACTGTAATTATCGAAGCTTTCAGAGAAAGAAACATCGACCCTACCGCAGTACCCGGTGTAATTGTCTATAAGCACGGTCCTTTTGCCTGGGGTAAGAATGCAAATCAGGCAGTGCACAATGCTGTTGTAATGGAAACCGTTGCCAATATGGCGTATCATTCTGAGCAAATTAATCCCAAGGGTACGCCCATCGAGCAGTATCTTTTGGATAAGCACTATATGAGAAAGCACGGCCCAAACGCATATTACGGTCAGAAAAAATAAGTAAAATTCTTTTGGTTACTTTTCTTATAAGAAAAGTAACGCCCCGCGGCGAGCGAAATATGAATAAATAAAGTAAAACAGAGACTGAATTTCAGCCTCTGTTTTTTTATTAAGGAAACTATTAATTATCTCTTTCTTTAACTACATTAAGGATACCGCCTGAGTATGCATCGATTTCATATTCATACTCATAACCGCCATAGCTGAATTCTACCTCGTAAACGATTACGCCTCTTTCTTTATCAAGCTTGCATTCAAATTCTCTTACCTGATTTTTCTGAAGACCTGCGTGACTCAAAGCTACACTTTCAGCTTTAGCATTGCCGATGTATGAGCCTGTTGAGGGGTTAACTGCTGCAGCACCTGAAGTTGTAACTGAGATTACATCTGACCATTCACCATAGCGGCTTGTACCGTCAGGCTGCTTGAAATAAGCTCTTACCTTGAACTTGTAGTTTGTGCCTGCTTTACGGCCTGTGATTTTAGCTGTTGTGCCTGTTACGGCAGTCTTGCGTACAAACTTGCCTTTTGATGTGCTGTAGATGTAAACCTGATAGCCTGTTGCTCTTTTAACGGGAGTCCAGCTGAGAGTTACACTTGTCTTTGTTTTAGCGCTTACCTTTACGTTGTCAACTTCATCGGGCTCTGTTGCAGCAGTGATTGTTGCATATTCTGAATAAACAGTGCCGCCGGTCTTTTTGTCATAAGCTCTGACTCTGAATTTATAAGTCTTAGCGCTTACAAGATCGTCAACCTCGTAAGCTGTTCTTGATGTTGAGGGAAGCTTTTGCCATTTGGCTGTTGCATCGTTATAAACATAAACCTGATAACCGTCAGCGCCTGTTACTTTAGACCATTTAAGGTTGATCTCGTCATCGTCAATGTTATAAGCTGTAAGATTTGTTACTTTAGCCAGTGAAGCTGCCGATGAGGTGATGGCTAAGGATGAAAAAGCCAGTAATGCAACAAGTGTTAATGCTAAAAGTTTTGTAAGTTTCTTCATAATGGGATCCACCTTTCAATTTATATTTTTCGATTTTTTGGATAACTTTTCTTGTTATCTTGATTGCATTATATTAAGCGAACCTTAAAGTTAGTTTAAACTAACTATTTTTTTGGAAATTTTTTTGAAGTTTTTAAATTTTTTCTATTCGGGTTACTGTCAATGTTTTATCTGATACTGTAAAGCCTATTTCAAAATCTGCAAACTCAAAGCCGTATTCTCTGTCCGGATCATTCTGATATGAGGGTCGGGGGTCGCCGGCGAGAACAGCTGTCAGTTCAGCTCTCTTTTCTTCGGGTACTCTGCCGAGCAAACAATCGTTGATGTTGACCTCAAGTCTTCTTTCGCCTAAAGTCTCGGTGAAACCGCCTTTAGCATCGGGGTGGCTGTCACAATAGGGGAGATAAGGCTTGATATCGTAAATAGGAGTACCGTTCATAAGGTCACATCCGCTGACATAAAGCACAGTGCCGAGGTGTTGATCATATTCAATTTTTTCAAGCCTTACGCAAGAAAGACCTATTGAGTTTGGTCTGAAAGGTGAACGGGTAGCAAAGACGCCCATACGTTTGTTTCCGCCTAAGAGAGGAGGTCTTACAGTTGGTCGCCAATTTTCCTTGTCAGCTTCGGAAAACTCCCACAAAAGCCATATATGGCTGAAATCTTCGAGACCCTTAAAAGCTTCGGGGATAGAGTATTGCTTTTCAAATATTATTTTCCCCGTGATTTCTTCCACGAGACCGCTTTGTCTCGGCAGACCGAATTTAGTTTTGAAGTCGGTGTATATATATGCTATGGGATTCATAATCAAAGCCTTTCTTTATTTTATATATTAAATATACACCAAAGTTTTATTGTAGTCAATAAAACAATACTGACGGGATATAAAATATTGACATATGTTAAAAAATAGCACTATCCTTATATATATGCAAAAAAACAGGGCAGATGTTTAAATCTACCCTGTTTAACTTTTTTTATGTTGCGAGACGCTGTCTCGCACTCTGCAAACTTTTGAAAAAGTTTCACAAAACTTTACTTATATTACCTGAATTGTAAAGCCGTAATTATACTTTGTACCCTTATGCATAATATTAGGCTCACGAAGACAAGCATTACCCGGTGTGTCACCGCCGATACCTCTCTGCATAAGGTCAATGCATACAGTTGTGAAATCTTTGTGCTTGAGCTTATGAATATGAGTAGCATCGTCGAGATCATTTACAGTGTAATGATGACAGTTGATTGCAAAGGGCTCGTCGCCAAGCTGAGTAAATCTCAGACCTTCGCCACGGTCGTTCTTAACCTCCATCATTCTTACACCAATCCTGTGACCATTTTCTTGAGGTCTCATATAGTGGTGTTCCATATCGGTAACAGTCATTTCGTGCATTGCAATTCTTGCACCGCTCTGACGGTCGATATAGTTTTCGTGGGGACCTCTGCCGTACCATTTAACCTTGTCAAATTCTCTTGCCATTGTAAGCATTGAGCCAAAGCGTACCATATCCATTGCAGGGGTACCCTTATGGGTAACATCAATCTTGCCGTCGGGATAAACTGTATAAGTCATAACTACATCTTTCATACCCATTACGCTGACAGTTGTTTCGATATAAGCTGTGTGGCTGTAACGGTGAATGAGAGTAGCCTTTGTTTTAAGCATATTTGTTGCTCTTCTCCAATGATAAAGAGGATGGAAAGGAATAAGGGGAGGAACGAAGTTGAGATAGTCAATATCGTTATCTGTGAGAGCTCTGTAATAGTTAGGCTTGAGTGAGCCTGAAAGATATTCCTTGCCGTCTTTTTCAATTGAAACGAGAAGACCGTTTGAGAATGTATAGTTGAAATTATCGCCGGTAACTGTGAAGTTAGTGTCGGTACCTTTGATGTCAACTCTGTTGTCGTACTTGATTTCCTCTTTCTTGTCTGCACCTTTGATGATGAACTGATCCCAGCCCTGCTCGTAACCTGCCTTAGCAAAACGGCAGTCCTCACGTCTTAAGAATGAGAATGTGATGATAACTTCACCCGTGGGCATTTCTGCGAGCTTATAGTCAACACTGAATTCCATTTCGCTAAGAGGAGCGAGCTTTTCAAAGACAGCTCTGTCGAGAGTACCCTTAGAAAGTATCTCGCCGTTTTCTGCTATAACATATGTAATATCAAACTTTGAAAGGTCTGAGAAGAGCTGCTTATTCTTAAGAAGGAACTTGCCTTTAGCTACATCCACAGCCTTAACCTGAATTTCACAGTAAACCTTTCTTACCTCGTGAATACAGGGGTGTTCTTTTCTGTCAGCGGCAATGATACCGTTAGCATTGAAGAATGTGTTACTGCCCACGATAGCGCAGGTGTTGTAGGGAGGCTCAATCCAGATTTTCTTTTCGTTATAGTCTGTACCGTAGAGCCACATATCTTCGCCGTCTTCATTTACTTTATGAATAGCCTGGTCAACGAAGTCCCAGATATAACCGCCGCAGAGGTTGTCATACTTTTCAAAAGCATCCATATATTGCTGGAAGTTACCCAGTGAGTTTTCCATAGCGTGAGCGTATTCACAGAAAACAACAGGCTTTGTATAAAGCTCTTTGGGAATAGGCTTGCTGTCAGCTGCAAGAGCATTGGCAATATTGTCGAACCAACCGATAGTCAGAGGCTCTTTTTTACCGAGCTTTTCAACCTGATCCTCAGTGGGATACATACGGCTGATAACGTCACTCTTTGTAAAGTCGAAGTCGCCTTCATAGTGGAACTGTCTTGTATTATCAAGCTTGAGAGCAGCTTCTTTCATTCTCAGGAAGTTTGAGCCGTCGCCTGCTTCGTTACCTAAGCTCCACATAAATACTGATGCGTGGTTTCTGTCGCGAAGTACCATTCTTTCCATACGGTCAACAACAGCTTTAGTCCACATAGGATTGTCGCCGGGTACGTTCTTTCTTCTTACACCGTGAGTTTCAAGGTCACATTCGTCCATTACATAAAAACCGTATTCGTCGCAAAGGTCGTAGAAACGGGGGTCGTTGGGGTAGTGGCTGGTACGGATGGAGTTGATATTGTTTCTCTTCATTATGTTGAGATCCTGAATATATCTCTCATCGGGTACTGCCCAACCGTGATCGGGGTCGTAGTCGTGACGGTTTACACCTCTGATAAGAAGAGGCTGACCGTTGACTAAAATCTTTTCACCCTTGATTTCATACTGCTTAAAGCCGATGCGAACAGCCTTATATGTAACCTTGCCTTCTTCATCAATCTTAAGAAGCATAGTGTAAAGGGCAGGGTTTTCTGCTGACCAGAGCACAGGCTTCTCGATACGCTTTTTAAATGAAATAGTATTTTCGCCGGGTACTGTTATGATTTCAGTAGTACCGATAACATTGGGTTTGCCTACAGTGAGAAGTGTAGCTTCAACCTTGATTCTCTTACCGCCTTCGCTGTAATCCTTAACGAGGATGTCAGCTGAAAGGTCAGCATCAGTATAGTTGTTGATAAGGTCGGTTCTGATATAAAAGTCACGGATGCAAGTTTTGGGCTCGCTGTAAAGATAAACTTCACGATAGATACCGCTGAGGAACCACATATCCTGGTCTTCGAGATAAGTACCATCGGTATAGCGGTAAACCTCGGCTGCAACTGTATTCACACCCTCGTGAACGTACTTGGTTACATCGAACTCGTGAGGAGTGAATGAACCCTGAGAATAGCCTACATATTCACCGTTGACATAAACAGCAAGACCTGCCTTGCAAGCACCGAAGTGAAGGAAAATCTCTCTGCCGTTCCAATTTTCGGGGAGAGTAAAAGTTGTACGGTGCATAGCAACTTCCTGACCTGCAATATCAATTGAGGGTATCTTCTTTTTATCAACGCAGATGCAGTTGGGGAAGGAGTTAGCATAGTACCAGGGTTTTGTATAATCCTTCTGGAACTGCCATACGCCGGGGATTGTAATATCTTCCCAATCGCTGTCGTCAAAATCAGCAGCTCTGAATTTCTCAGGCAGCGAGCCTACGCCTTTATACCAGAAAAACTTCCACTGACCGTTAAGTGAGAGCTTATAAGGGGAATCCAATCTTTTAGCTGCACCGTCAGCTGTATCATAACAAAGAGCCAGGGCATGACCGTCTTCTTTGTTTTCTTTGATTATTTCGGGGTTTTCCCAGATGTACTTCATATGTTGTCCCTTCTTTCATTATTATTGAAACATACATTACCATTCTATATTTTACTAAATATAATATAGGATGTCAAGAGGGGAAAAGAGAACGCAGAGTGCAGAACGCAGACCGGCCACGAACATATGGCGAGTAGGGAAAACTCTACCCGCCATTTTTATTTGGTATTGTAGCGCAGGCGCATCGCCTGCTACTGCAAATCACACAACCAAGCCGCCCTCGGGGCGACGCTACAAAGCTATCTTCATTTCTTGTAACACGTCGCACCATAGACCAAACGGCAGGTTTCATCCCGCCTTTTTTTATTATTCATTATCTTGCCTCCCTCGTTGAGGGCGGTGGCAATCCGCAGGATTGACGGAGGGGGTCTCGGCTCCCTTGAAAGGTAATTCCCCTGTTAGGGGAAATGTCACGAAGTGACAAAAGGGTGCCCGTTTACGGAGTAAAAGCTGTCACGAAGTGACTGAGGGGTTAAAATGTCAGCTCTGCTGACCACCTGAATTATTGATTATTCAATATTCATTATTCATTCAAAACCGGTGAGTCGTCGCTCATTTTTCGGCGGCAGTTTTCATATACTTAACCGAGGTAATCAAACAGACCCTCTTAGAGCCTGAAAAAGCCATATTTTTATGTCAGGGCTTCGTAAATTTATCCACATTTCAACAATTTTTTCAACAATTTTTACAAAATATAATTTTGTTTTTTCAAAATATTGCAATTTTTTTTATGTAGGTGTAAAATACGTTCTATCACGTTAAAGTGTGACAGCATTATACGAAGATTTTTATAGCTCTGACCTTATTCACGGCAGAGTACAAAGGAGTTTTTATAAATGAGTTACGTTCAGAATGTAATCGACAGCGTTGCAAAAAAATACGCTAATGAGCCTGAATTTGTCCAGACTGTAGCAGAAGTGCTTTCATCTCTTGAGACAGTGGTTGAAAGACACCCTGAATATGAAAAAGCAGCACTTCTTGAAAGAATGGTTGAGCCCGAAAGATCAATCTCTTTCAGAGTTACATGGGTTGACGACAACGGCAAGGTTAATGTTAACACAGGTTACAGAGTACAGTTCAATGGAGCTATCGGCCCCTACAAAGGCGGTCTTCGCTTCCACCCCTCAGTATATATCGGTATTATGAAGTTCCTCGCTTTTGAGCAGACCTTCAAAAACAGCCTTACAGGTCTTCCCATCGGTGGCGGTAAGGGTGGCTCAGACTTTGACCCAAGAGGTAAGAGCGATGCTGAAATCCTTCGCTTCTGCCAGGCATTTATGACAGAGCTTTACAGACACATCGGTCCCGACGTTGACGTACCCGCAGGTGACATCGGTGTTGGCGGCAGAGAAATCGGTTATCTCTACGGACAGTACAGACGCATCAGAGGCGCATTTGAAAACGGCGTACTCACAGGTAAGGGCCTCTCATACGGCGGCTCACTTATCAGACCTGAAGCAACAGGTTTCGGTGCTACATATTATGTATGCGAAGTCCTCAAGCACTTCGGTGAAGATATCAAGGGTAAGACAGTTGCAGTTTCAGGCTTCGGTAACGTAGCTTGGGGTACAGCTAAAAAGGTAGCAGAGCTCGGCGGTAAGGTTGTAACAATCTCAGGTCCCGACGGCTATGTATACGATCCCGACGGTATTGTAACAGAAGAAAAGATCAACTATCTTCTTGAAATGAGAGCAAGCGGCCGTGACAAGGCTCAGGACTATGCTGATAAGTTCGGTTGTGAATTTTTCCCCGGTCAGAAGCCTTGGGGTGTTAAGGTTGACATTGCAATGCCTTGCGCAACTCAGAACGAAATCGGTATGAAGGAAGCTGAGCAGATGATTGCAAACGGTCTTGAGTACTACATTGAGGTTGCAAATATGCCCACAACAAACGAAGCTCTTGCAGTGCTTATGAACAGCTGTAAGGTAGTAGCTCCCTCAAAGGCAGTTAATGCAGGCGGTGTTGCAGTTTCAGCTCTGGAAATGAGCCAGAACTCAATGAGATACTCATGGACAGCAGAAGAGGTAGATGCTAAGCTCAAGATGATTATGAAAAACATCCACGATGCATCAGCAAAGGCATCAGAAGAAAACGCTCTCGCCTACAACGTTGTAGCAGGTGCAAACATCGCAGGCTTCCTCAAGGTAGCAGAAGCTATGATGGCGCAGGGCTTAATCTGAAAAAACAACTGAAGTTTTGTCAAACTTTTTCAAAAGGTTGCAGAGTGCGAGACAGGGTCTCGCAACAATAAAACATCAAAGGACAGACTTGAAAATCTGTCCTTTTTTATATAAAAAAAAGCCGCCTGAAATTAATCAAGCGACTGTCTTTTTTTTATGTTGCCCTCGCCGGGCGGGCATTCTTTTTCCTGTCGTGGAAAAAGAATCAAAAACACGATTATTTATGCTCTCGCTACC
>JAZRDY010000069.1:0-2509 GCA_045660525.1 Acutalibacteraceae bacterium
TCAAACTGCACTGAGTAAGCCTTTTCAGCTTTGTATGCGATACCTTCAACAGTGCCATCGTTAACACTGTAGTAGCTGATTTCGCCATTTTTGATGCTGTCTTTGCAGACAACATAGCCGTGGTTCTGTGAGATAACAAGTGATCTTGCTGTACCGGCAATCTTTGCAGGCTGATTTGAACCATGATGACCGTAGGGAAGTTTGTAGGTATCAGCGCCCTGTGAAAGAGCCATAAGCTGATGACCAAGACCCATACCAAACATAGGAAGCTTGCCGAAAAGACCTTTGATTTCTTCTGCGATTGCCATATAATCTTTGGGGTTACCGGGGCCCTCTGTGAGGATAACTGCATCTGCACCGAGAGCAAGAACATCTTCAGCTTTGAAGTTATAAGGCACAACTGTTACCTTGTAACCCTTATCCATAAGAGTTACCTCAAGGTTTTTGCTTGAACCAAGATCAACAAGTGCAATGTGTTTTTTAATTTCATTCTTGGGAAGATATACGGAAACTTCCTTGCTGCCTGTATTTTCAACAGCACCAACAATCTTGAAGTTCTTAACTTCGTCAAGGTTTTCGGGAACAGTATCACAGATAATTGCATTCATAGTTCCTTTTTCGCGAAGGATGCATGTCAGTTCTCTTGTGTCTACACCGTAGATACCTGGAACCTCTTTATCCTTAAGGAATTTATCAATATCATATTCGCATCTGAAGTTTGAGGGAGCTTTACACCACTCTCTTACAACATAACCGCTGAGCTTTGTTTCACCGATAAAATCTGATTCGATAATACCATAGTTACCGATCATCGGGAATGTCTGTAAAACGATCTGTCCGTAATAATTAGGATCTGTGAGAGCTTCGATGTAACCGACAACATTAGTGTTGAAGATAAGCTCACCGATTACAGTTTTGTCAGCACCGAAAGCATAACCCTCAAATACTGTACCGTCACTCAGTACCAAATAACGCTTTTTCATTAATTGCACCGTCTTCACCTTAAGATGAAGTTTCCTTTCATATGTATTCTGTAACTTTTAACAAATTTAATATCAGTCAACCATACACTTTACAAGCACGGCTTTCTGTGCGTGAAGTCTGTTTTCAGCTTCATCGAAGATTTCATTTGCGTGTTCTTCAAACACCTTAGCTGTAATTTCTTCTTCACGGTGTGCAGGCAGACAGTGAAGCACCATAACACCCTCGTTTGATACTGCAACAACACTGTCGTTTATCTGATAATCTTTGAATATTTTCTTTCTCTCTTCAGCTTCGCCTTCCTGACCCATTGATGCCCATACGTCTGTATAGAGTACATCTGAGCCTGCAGCAGCTTCAAGAATGTTATCTGTGCAAAGGAAGTCGCCGTTTTCTGATGCCCACTTCATAATTTCAGCATCAGGCTGATAATTTTTAGGACAAGCAATTGCAACCTTCATACCTGTCTTGATACCGCCAACGATAAGGCTGTTAGCCATATTGTTACCGTCACCGATATAGCAAAGCTTCTTACCTTCAAGCGAGCCTTTATACTCACGGATTGTCTGCAGGTCAGCGAGCACCTGACAAGGATGGCAGTAATCTGTAAGACCGTTGATGATAGGAATTGAGCCGTACTCAGCAAGAGCTTCGACTTCTTTCTGATCGAAAGTTCTTATCATAATACCGTCAAGGAAGCGCGAAAGAACTCTCGCTGTATCTTCAACAGGTTCACCTCTGCCGATCTGAAGCTCTTTTGAAGAAAGGAAGAGAGCCTGACCTCCGAGTTCGTGCATACCAACCTCAAAAGAAACTCTTGTTCTTGTGGATGATTTTTCAAAAATCATACCAAGAGTTTTACCCTCGAGAATAGGGTGTCTGATACCCTTTTTCTTTTCTTCTTTAAGTCTGTCGGCAAGGTCAAGAGTGCTGAGAATTTCTTCTGTTGACCAGTCCATTAATTTGAGAAAATGTTTCATTGATATCTATCTCCTTTTGTGACTTTTGGTTATCACAAATAAATCCATAATAATAACCTTTATTCAGTAATTATACAATATATATTTATATAAATCAAGAAAGTTTTGACAAAAAAATAACGAGCAACAAAAAAGTTACTCGCAAAAAACAAAAATATTATCAATTGCAGAAACAGAAAAAGCAAAAAGTGAAGTGCACATTGTTTGAGTTATCGCCATTTTGCACATGCCTTTTACCTTCCTCTCGTTTTTATCTGCGGTATTATAGCACAGCAATTATCAAAAATCAAGAGGTTTCAGGCAAAAATTTAAGTTTTTGGCACGCGTGAAAACAAGCAAAAACTGCGTTCCCTCTCCTGCCGACGAAAAAGAAAATATACGCAGTAAAAAAAGTTAAAAAAATCTCAAAAAAAGTATTGACAAACCCAATCGAAAGTGGTATAGTATACGAGCACTCGAGAGAGTGAAGTAAATATGCGAGAGTGGCGGAATCGGCAGACGCGCACGTTTGAGGGGCGTGTGGGGCAGCTCGTACGGGTTCAAGTCCC
>JAZRDY010000070.1:0-13907 GCA_045660525.1 Acutalibacteraceae bacterium
CAACAGTCAACTATAACCGCGATATTGAAATTTTCCCGGTGCTCAATGCAATTTTCACTCGCATCTACGGCTCCTCGCCTTATAAGTCACCCACAGATATGGGCGTTAATATGGTAGGCAACTGCATCACCGACGAAGATATCGTCTGCAATGCTGCAAACCAGGAAATTATCAGAAGATATTATAATGCTCTTTGTGATGCACGCCACGGCGCAGACACATCAAAAGAGACTGAAAAGATTCTGCTTCTTATGAACAAAGCAGGTATCACCGTCAAAAACAGAGAGATTATCAAAGTTGCTAAAGATGTTGAAAACGAAACAGGAGCTCCCGCTGCTGCCATTGAGCTTCACGACGGCAGAATTGTTGTAGGCAAAACAAAAGAGCTTCTCGGCTGTGCATCTGCCTGCGTACTCAACGCCCTTAAAGCCATTGCAGGGCTTGATGACAAACTTCTGCTGTTGCCCTCAAGTCTTATTGAGCCCGTGCAGAATCTTAAAGTTAATTATCTCGGCTCGAAGAATCCCCGACTTCACATTGACGAGGTTCTCGTCGCTCTTTCAGTAAGTGCAGCCACAGACGAAAACGCCGCTAAGGTACTCGCCTGCCTGCCTCATCTCAAAGACTGTGAAGCCCATATTTCGGTTATTCCCTCAAGTGTTGACAGAGCCGTTTTCAGAAAACTCGGCATTCATCTGACAAGCGAACCCGAGTATGAGAATGATAACCTCTATCATTTATAAAAAAATTAAAGTAGCAGATTTAGGTCTGCTACTTTTTTTATTTGGTACGCGTCGGTCTTTAGGCTTGATATTAAGTTTTATTCCGCCAAAACAGCATTGATTTACCAATGCCAATAACCACAATCGCAGTATTCTTTTACTTGGAAAATCTCCCATACATTGCATAATAAAGTGTATATTACCACATTTATAAAATCGTGTTTGTGGCAAATGCAACCGCAGAAATCAGCAATATCGCCCTCGGTATAATCTTCTATTTCCCAAACAGGATATCCTACCCATGATTCAACATAATAGTAATCGGACCAACCCTCAACACCTACGGTAATATCATATCCGTCAACATTATCTATAACAACATAATCTTCACTGTCTATGGGTTCATCAAATACTAAAGTCTTTTCTATTACCCTGCCGTCTTTGCAGATGAGTTTATATGAAAGCTCTGTGAGCACCGAATTGCGATTAATCTTATAGTCAGTTATTTCAAAACTACTGAAAGGACAAGGAATATAATCTCTTTCGATAATTACATTGGTGTCCATATATGAAAATTCCAAGCCTTTATAATATACAGTCTCACCTGTTGATTCATCAATATATTTATCTTCACCATATATCATATAAACATATTCACTGCCGAGGAAATAACCACTGTAGCCCTTGTCTTCAAGAGTCTGAATCTCTTTTTTGCCGTCTGCATATTCCACTTCAAATCTTTTGCCAACGAAATCCGCAGTCGGATTATACTTGTCATAGGTTTCGGGCATAAGATCAATAAGACGTACTTCCTTAACAAATTCTTCAACAACAGGTTTTTCTAATTCAAAGCTATATCTTCTGAATATATCATCAATATGGTAAAGGTAAACAACTACATCCACCTTAACAGTGCTCTTACCTTCAGCTATAGCCTTGGCACATTCTTCAGCGCTAACACTCATAATGGCATCTGTCGCCAATACACCACTGAGCAAATCTGCGCCTTCCATATCATAATTATTAAATTCAATTGTTCTTCCATTGGAAAGATAAGCCTTGAAAGAATAATTGAAGTTATTAATATAAACAATCTCATTTCCGACGCTTTTTACATACTTATTTGAAATAGGCAAATCGTCAGTAAACTCCACTTTAACTACCTTCGAGAAAAACATATCGGGAAGAATAGCAAAACTCTGCAAAGGTACTGCACAGACAAGCATCACTACCGCAAGAACGAAACTTATTGTTTTCTTCATTTTTTTCATAACAATTCTCCTTTGTTAAAAATCTGTTTTCTTCACCGATTACATAATAACACAATAAATCTATGATGTAAATAGCATAGAATAATACGAAAGAATATCTTAAGAATTGGCGGTCAGGTTCAACAGAAGGTAGGGGGCGGCTCCATAAATCGCCTTTGGCGATTTACAGCGACACAGTCGCTGAGGCGAAGGCACTTCGCCTATGGAGTCGCCTGCCACCCGACCTACTCCGCGGAATAAATTAAAAGGGATGCGAGCCAAACCCGCATCCCATAAATTTAACTTTTTATGTGGCAGGGCTTCGCCCCGCACTCCATCGCTCGCCGCAAGGCATTCTTTTTGCTGTCGCGCAAAAAGAATCAAAAACGCGATGATGCTTTATTTCACACTTATAGCTTCGATGATGTCGCCCTTAGCTTCTGCATCAACTGTAACAGTTACCTTGTCACCCTTGTTGAGGATTACAACCATTGCATTGTCACTTGCCTTAACACTGTAGTATACACCCTTATCGTCAATCTCGATGAAGTATACACTCTCGCCGCCCGTAACTGCTGTGCGTATATCAGTGATTGCACCCTTGATTTTCTTTGTCTCGGTTTCGGGAGTATCAGTCTCGGGTGTGCTTGTTGCATCTTCAATCTTGTCGATGTCAACATTGATGTTGATATTGTTCTGCTTGAGCTTCTTTACATAAGCATCTGTGCACTCTGCGATAGTGGTACCTGTTACAACTACCTGATAGTTTTCAACATTAACCATTGCATAACGCTTAACAAGATTATCTTTATCTTTAAGTGACATAAAGTATGTGGGTTCACCGCTGATGTTAAGAAGAATGGGGAATGCTGCATTGTATGCATAGTCCTGAACTTCACCCATAGCAGATGACTGAGCTGAACGCTCCTTGGCGCCTGAAACAGAATAGAAGCTTGCATCCTTAGTTCTCATATTAACAAGCACGAAACCGATGATAGCCTGGTCATTACTTGCTGATGTAACACCTGTGTAGAGATAAACGTCATCGTTCTGAGCCAGGAAGTTTGAACCCTCTGTTGCCATCTTAACGCCATCCTGCACGATAAGTGAGTTGATGAAGCCGTTCTGGTACTGACCGTAGTAGTTGAACTGCTCAATGATAAGATTTTCTGAATAGATGCCGTCAATCCACTGAAGCTCTGTGCTTTCTTTTACTTCCTCGGCAGTGTACTCTGTCATCTCACCTGTAACAGCATTGACAATAACAACACCCTTTACATCTGTACCACCAAACAGACCGATTGTCTTATCAAGTACGGGACAAAGCCAGAAGGGATTACCCGCTTCGTCAATTTCAAAGTGAGGTGTATCGAAAATGTATGTGGGATAAGCAAAACGAACGTGTCTCATAAGATACTTGCCGAAATGCTCGTTCACTGAATACTTGATATATTGACCCTCAGGGAGAATCTTGAGCTCAGCTTTCTGTGTTACCATATTTACGATAACATAACCGGGAAGACCGTCTTTGGTGTTTTTGAGCCACTTGAAAACGTCACCGTAAGCAAGAGTTGTAACCTTAACGGGCTCGTTTTTGTAGTTAATCTGTGTCATCTGACCGTAAACTTCAAACTGTGAAATCTTACCGATTGAAGCAAGGTCACCGAGAGTACGGTTAGCAAGCACGCCTGCTGCCGCATTATCGAGTACAGGTACAGCAGAGAAATCAGCTTCTTCAATATCGTTTGCAAAGCTTGTTTCTTCGTTAACAGTGATAATATCACTATATGTCTTAGCTCTCAATACAACTGAAGAAACAACCATACCTACACCTACAACTGCAGCGAGAATTGCAATAACAACAATAGACGGTATACTGCGTTTCTTCACATACTCTGTGTACTCAGGTTTTAAGAAAGCTCCTGATGTAACAAAAAGAAGACCAACGAAAATTGCAGCCACAACACCGATAAACATATAGGTATCTGTGCTTTTGAAGTTGAGAGGGGGAAGCATAAAGTAATATGCAACAGCACCACCGATAATAGTACCGATAATACTGATGATAAGTTTCAGGCCTGATTTTTCGGGGATAAGATAAGCACTCTTACCTCTGCCCTTGGTGTTATCACCGCCGCCTGTGAAATCCACTTGAATAGGTTCCATTTAATTCACTCCTTATATTAATGATAGTTGGATAATATTGTAATTATACAATGTTGTCAGTTAAAAAGCAATAGGTAAACAGGTAATTGTCTTAGTGTTCATTATTATTGTCTTTGGATTTTAACAGGCATTTTATAAATATATTAGAAAAAAATCAAAATTATATTGTATTGAACACAATAAAATGATATTATAAACTCAATATACACAGGAGGTGCAATATGAGAAACATCATAAAAAAGCTATCTTTTATTTTATTTATGGCGATAGTGTTTGCTGTAACAATTGTTTTTTGCAGTGCATCATATGAAATGAGCATTTCTGCAAGAAGTATGAATGTGGGTGTTGCAAAATCAACACAGCTTACAGCGACTGTAACCGGAGTTGAAATTCAGCCCGAAATTACATGGGCAACCTCTGATGCAAGCATTGCAACAGTAAACAACAAGGGTAAAGTTACAGGCGTTAGAACAGGCAACTTTGAAATCACAGCAACAGCATCTGTTGGCGGTGAAACTGTCAGCGCCAAATTTCCAATGAAAGTTGTAAAAAACGAAAACGTCCTCAACTCCTATATGGAAACCAATAATCTTCTTTCATATCAATATAGCTATGATTACGGCGGATTTTACTATGCCAACGATAAAAAATCATGGCAGGAAAATTTCGGCTTTGCAAGAGTTTACGACTATGTTGCTCCATATGTGGGTATGGAATATGATTACATAAGAGTTTTCTTCACTTATGATGACGAAGATTTTATGGTACAGATGTGGAAAGGTCAGTACGGCGTGTTATACGGCGGTGAAATAGGCATTTACAACCGTGATGCCGACGGTCTTGATTCTCAACCATTCACCTTCTACAATGCTGCCAGCAAAAGATATTGGCCTACAATGGATATGAGTGTTTATCACCAGGAAAAAGAGGGAGATCTTCCGAAAGACTATAAGCTTTTATTTAAACGTCCTACAGATAAATATTGGTGGTGCACAGGTTTTGTGCCCGGTACTCTCAGACAATATGAACCAGCTGATGAGCTGAGAATCGAAGCAACTCTCACATTTAACGACGCTCAAATGGCAACTCTTTTTGCTGAAGGTATCAAATCATGTGGATTTACAAAATGTGCATCCAAATCTGATATGGGCATAGATGCTTATTATCAAGACGGAGCCAACGTGACACTATCCTGGCAAAACATCAGTGAAGCTGAAAATACTATGGGAATCAAAGCCGGCATAGGTGTTTTGCTTGCTGCAAGATTTATTGCTCTGTTCTTTAAGTTAGGTTGGTACGGAATAGTACTTTCTATACTGTTTTAATATAAACATCATATAAATGAACCCCAAATGTTAACCATTTGGGGTTCATTTTAGTTTTCGCAATATTTAAGAATCGACTACTGATCTTTATTGCTTATTTACTCTTAATCTTATTGAGCTTTGCATTTAAATCTAAAAGCTCTTCCTTAGTGAATTTCACTTCCATTGCACCAATAAGGTTAGCAATTCTGAGAGGAGTAAATGCACCTGCCATCTGAAGAAGCTCTTTTGAGGGTTTCATACCGCCAGGAAGACCGCCACCACCAGACTTTTCACCTTTCTGAGTTGCCTTGAATTTTTTAGCCATACTAAGAACGAATGAAACAGTGATAAGTTTACCTTTGAAAGTTTTGCAGATATCCGAGAATTTATCGTTGATATTGAGATATCCGTCGGGAGCTGTGATGTCAAACCAGATGAGGATTGCACCTTTCTCTTTGAATACATATCCTTCGTTGATGGTGCCAACCTTTTTAATGTTACTCTCATCCTTGCAGTCGCCTGCTACAGCTTCGAGCTTTGTTTCGCCCACATTGGGCACATCGAAATAGAAGAAGTGATCTGCAGCTGTCTTTTTGCCCAGCGATTCACCGTTAGCAAAGAGTTCAACTTCAGGAAGATTTGAGTAAACAGTTACTTTTGTTACATCTTCAACACGGTCAATATATCTCTTGCCACAAAGGTGTACGAAAGGCTCATCTGAAAGCCATGCTTTATAAGCATAGAAAGAGTCTTTCTTATACTTTCTGTCCATTGTAACAAGTCCCTTATGGTTCTGACCGTTTTCGCCACCCTCCTGACGAGCATCGGCACCAAAGTCAAACATATTCCATACATGAGTTGACCAGATAAACTCTCTTGTATAGAGCTGTCTGATAAGTTCTTCGTGATAATATGCCTGATATTCTTCGGTATAGTCGCCCTGCTGCGGCTTTGAGGTGTGCCAGTTGAGAGCTTCGCAACCGTACTCACTACAGCCGATAGGAGTGTTGGGGAAGTTCTTGTGGAACTTGTCAAACCAGGGTCCGTTCATTGAGGCTTCGCCGCCGTACCAGCCGAAATAGTGGTTATAGGAAATTACATCAGGGATTTTAACATATTCACTGTCAGGGTCGCACATTGTAAGACAAGCAATAGTTGTAAGTCTTGTCTTATCCATATCATGACAAAGATCGTTGAGAATTCTGTGATTTTCAATAAGATCAGGGTCAGCTGCACCTTTCATTGTGATTTCGTTTGAAAGACCCCATACTACGATTGAGGGGTGGTTATAATTCTGAGTAACAAGCTCTTTCATCTGTGAGATGGTATTCTCACGACCTGTTGCCATATGCTGTGAAATATAAGGAATTTCAGCCCAGATTACCATACCTCTTTCGTCGCAAAGATCATAGAAATACTGATCGTGCTGATAGTGTGCAAGGCGGATTGTGTTTGCACCCACTTCGCAGATAAGATCCATATCTTCCTTATGATGCTCTGGAAGAAGTGCATTACCGATACCCCATCTGTCCTGATGACGTGATACACCGCGAAGAGGATATTTTTCACCGTTGAGGAAGAAACCTTCTTTGGGATCAATCTTGAATGTACGGCAACCGAAACGGGTGCTGATTTCATCGAGTACCTTTTCGCCGTCTAAAAGTTCAACCTTAGCAGTGTAGAGATAGGGGTCTTTTCTGCCGTGCCAGAGATGAACGTTTTTGATTTCAAAATCTTCGTCGTCATCGTCTGTGGTCTTTGTTGCGATAATATTGCCCTCAGCATCAAGAATTGTGTAACGGAAAGCAAGACCGTCTTTCTTGTTTGTTACATAAGTTTCGATTTCAACTTCTGCATCTACGCCTTTTACTTCGGGAGTAACCTTAAGACCGGGTGTGCCGTAATAGTCAAGGTCAAAGTGGCTCTCTGACACGCAAATAATATTTACATCACGATAGAGACCACCGTAAAATGTGAAGTCTGCCATCTGAGGATACACTCTTTCATTGGGAGCATTGTCTACATCGATTTCGATGAGGGTTTCGTCTGTAAGTGATTTTGTAAGATCAACTCTCCAGGTACTGTAACCGCCGTCGTGACTTGCAAGCTTCACACCGTTAACATAAACGTCAGCTGATGAGTTTGCACCTCTTATTTCAAGATAATAGCAATCAGCCTCAGGAAGATCCGCTTTTTTGATAGTTTTTGAATAACGGCAGGTACCTCTGAAATAGTCTGCACCGCCATCCTGACCGTCAAGTGCATTCCAGGTGTGAGGAAGGTTTACTTTTTCTTCTTCACATTCAGGCTTTTTAAAAAGCCAATCTTTATTAATGTTATATATTTTTCTCATTGTCGCTTTTCCTCCTGACATCAAACATCAATTTTTCTGTTTTTATAATAATATTCCTTGTCATATTCACCTATTTCTCTGAGCACTCTGCAAGGATTACCAACTGCAATAACATTTGCAGGTATATCTTTTGTAACTACACTGCCTGCACCGATAACACTGTTATCTCCTATAGTTATACCGGGAAGTACAACAGCATTGGCACCAATCCATACGTTTTCACCGATATGTACAGGAATATTATATTGCATAGCCTGATAACGAAGCTCCGGGTCAATCGGATGACCTGCTGTTGCCACTGTAACATTAGGACCGAACATTACTTTATCACCAACATAAATATCTGTATCATCAACGAGTGTCAAGTTGAAATTGGCATAAACGTTATTGCCGAAATGAACGTGAGCACCGGCCCAATTGGCGTGTAAAGGCGGTTCAATATAACAGCCCTCGCCTATTTCGGCAAACATCTCTTTCAGAAGTGCTTCTCTTTTGTCAAACTCCGACGGTCTTGTGGCATTATAATCATAGAGCTTTTCGAGACAGAGCATCTGCTGATGCATTATCTCTTCATCTTCAGGAAGATACAATCTGCCTTCCTGCATCCTCTTTTTTGATTCTTCGCTTGTCATCTTTACCATATTATTATCACCAAAGCTTTGCGGGATATACTCCCTGAGCAACTTTCTTTCTCAATGCATCAACAACAGCCTGTTTATCTTCTTTATATGTAACACCATACCATTTTTCAGTGGTATCGAGAACCTTTACACTGACTTTGCCCTCTTTGAGAAGCTCATCAACAACAAAAGGAAGGAAATATTCACACTTGAGCATATTGTCTTGATTTCTGTCAAGGAAAGCCGCAAAACGAGCACCGAGCTCTCTCATCATCATATTTGAGAAGCCCCAGCAATTCATTGATACAGTGCTGCCCTTTTCAAGCTCTGTCCAGCTTTCACCGTCATCTTCTGTGAACATAATCTTGCCGTCTCTGATTGCAATTTTGGTTCTCTCAACAATATCTGTAAGATATCCGTCAGCATTGGTCTGACAAACACCTCTTGCAACGTGGCCGTTTTCTGTAAGAGTATTTTCAACCTTGAAGCCAACCATACAAAACTCATTTTCTTCGGCAGTGTTCTTTAGCTCGTTGTAAATAAGTGAGAAAGTTTCTTTACCGTAATAGTCGTCGGCATTGATAACAGCAAAAGGACCGTCAATCATTCCGTCACAAGCTAAAACAGCATGGCCTGTACCCCAAGGCTTAACTCTGTCGGCGGGAGCTGTATATCCCTCAGGAAGATTGTTTATGTCCTGATATGCATATTCAACCTTGATTTTATCTTCAAATTTGCCCTGCATAATATTTTTGAAATCTTCTTCGATTTCGTGCTTGATAACGAAAATAACCTTATCAAAGCCTGCCTGAATAGCATCATAAACTGAATAATCAAGAATAATTTCGCCGTTATCACCAACAGGATCAATCTGCTTGAGACCGCCGTATCTACTGCCCATACCTGCAGCCATAATAACTAAAGTAATATCTTTTTTCATAAGACATTCTCCTTTTAAAATAAAATTGCATCGTGGAAACAAAACCATTTTTATTGTATCACTTGTTTAAAGAAATAGCAAGTCTTAACTATGTTTTTACATAAAAATACCTCCGACAAAAGTTACCGGAGGCTGAGTGTTTTTATTCGCCGAACTGCATAGGTGAATTATCCTGAACAGTGAAGCCGTCTTCAAAGCGCTGTGAAGAATAGTCAGGCTGATAAGGGGCCTGATACTGGGGCTGCTGAGGTGCCTGCTGAGGCATCGGCTGATAAGGCACCTGCTGATACATCACGGGCTGATATACAGGCTGTACCATAGGCTGAGGCATCTGCTGAGGCGCTTGCTGATAAACAACTGCCTGCTCCTGAACAACAACGGGCTGCTGTGTGTTAGGTGTAGAAACAGCAACTACTCTCTGAGGCTTTGCAGCTGCTTCTGTTTTTCTTGCTGCTTCTGTGGGTACACGGATGGGCTTATCGTCAACAATCTGCTGAAGAAGTCTGACTGCCTCTGCAACGCCCTTTAAAACAGCGGCAAAAACGATGCCGGCAACAAAAGCGATTGACATATAAACAAAACCGAGTTCATCTGCAAGAGCTTCTAAAACAAAGCCTGCAATAACTGCAACAACAATAACTGCAATTGAGAGAGCATTAAGCAAAACAGCGATTGTGTTTCTGCCCGACTTGCCAACGCCGTTTGAAGCCTTGATAAGTGCATCATACTCTTCATCTGTAACAACAAGAGGTGTTACCTTGCCGTTTTCCTTTTTTGAAACGAGGCCCCATGAACGAAGGTCCTCTTCTTTTTTCTTATAATATTCGTCTGCCTGAGCCTTCTGAAGCTCCTGGATTTTAAGTTCAACTTGTTCTAACATTATGTATCTTCCTTTCGATATAGTGAACTGAATTATAACATACAAGGATAGATTACCATAAAAAATAAAAATGTTCAATAGTTTAAACAAAAACCACTGTGACAGATTTATAAACTTTTTGTAACAGCCACTTGTCCGCCGTAGACTGAAAACTCGTCAGCTACACCCCAAAGCCCCGCTTCATTTGCTCTTGACTTGCAATAAATAATGTAATATAATTAAATATCAGCTAAAATTATATAAATCAACTCAGAAAAGAGGTTATGATATGAGCAACTATAAAATTGCTACAAAGTGTATCCACAGCGGTTACACACCTAAAAATGGTGAGCCCAGACAGATTCCCATCTGCCAGAGCACAACCTACAAATACGACTCAAGCGTAGAAATGGGCAAACTCTTCGACCTTGAAGCATCAGGCTATTTCTATACAAGATTACAAAACCCCACCAACGACTGTGTTGCAGCAAGAATTGCAGACCTTGAGGGTGGCGTTGCAGCAGTTCTCACCTCATCAGGTCAGGCTGCAAACTTCTTCGCTATTTTTAACATCTGTTCAGCAGGCGACCACGTTGTTGCTTCAACAGCTATTTATGGCGGCACATTCAATCTCTTTAATGTTACAATGAGAAAGCTTGGCATCGAATTCACATTCGTAACACCCGACTGCACAGAAGAAGAGCTTAATGCAGCATTCAAAGACAATACAAAGGCTGTTTTCGGTGAGACTCTCTCAAACCCATCACTTCAGGTGCTCGATATTGAAAAATTCGCTAAAGCCGCTCACAGCCACGGCGTACCCCTCATCGTTGATAACACATTCCCCACACCTGTCAACTGTCAGGCTTTCAATTACGGTGTTGACATTATCACACACTCAACAACAAAATATATGGACGGCCACGCAACTCAGGTTGGCGGTGTAATCGTTGACAGCGGCAACTTCGACTGGACTCAGAACGACAAATACCCCGGCCTCACTACTCCCGACGACAGCTATCACGGCATCACCTATACCGAACGTTTCGGCAAGGGTGCCTATATCACAAAGTGCGTTGTTCAGCTTATGAGAGACCTTGGCTCAATCCCCGGTCCTCAGAATGCATTCCTTTTAGGTCTTGGTCTTGAGACTCTTGCACTTCGTATGGAAAGACATTGCTCAAATGCTACTGCTATTGCAAAATACTTAAGCGAAAGCGATCTCGTTTCATGGGTATCATATCCCGGCCTTGAGAGTGATCCTCAGTATGAAATGGCTAAGAAATATATGCCCAACGGCACTTGCGGTGTTATCTCATTTGGTGTAAAGGGCGGCAGAGAGGCTGCTACAAAGTTTATGGATTCACTTAAGCTCGCTTCTATCGTTACACACGTTGCAGACAGCAAGACCTGTGTTCTTCACCCTGCATCAACCACTCACAGACAGCTTACAGACAAACAGCTCGAAGAAGCAGGCGTTAAGAGTGACCTTATCCGTCTTTCAGTCGGCATTGAAGATGTAGAAGACATCATCGCTGATATTGAGCAGGCACTTGTAGAAGCTACACGCTGAAACAGTCAGAAGTGAGGAGTTAGTAGTGAGGAGTTGTATGAGCAACTCGCATTATATAAACAACCGACTCCACACAGATATAAACAAAAAACATATAAATTATAATATAGAACGGAAGGTTTTGAGCTTTAGCAGAGTATAGGTTAAAAGGAAAAGCTGTTTCAACGTCAGCAAACTCCTAATTCCTAACTCCTAACTCCTAACTTTTTCCGACCACCGGGAGGAAAAAATGAAACTTGGTATTGTTGGTTTGCCCAATGTAGGCAAAAGTACACTTTTTAACGCAATCACAAATGCAGGCGCACAGTCAGCTAACTATGCTTTCTGCACCATCGAGCCTAACGTAGGTGTTGTTGCAGTACCCGACGAAAGACTCGACAAGCTTGCAGAGATGTATAATCCTGTGAAGTTTACCCCTGCAACTATCGAATTTGTTGATATCGCAGGTCTTGTAAGAGGTGCATCAAAGGGTGAAGGTTTAGGTAATAAGTTCCTTTCACACATCAGAGAGGTTGATGCAGTTATTCACGTTGTCCGTTGTTTTGAAAATGATGATATCATCCACGTTGACGGAAGTGTCAACGCAAAGCGCGACATCGAAACAATCAACCTTGAGCTTATTCTCTCTGACCTTGAAATGGTTGAAAGAAGAATCGACAGAACATCAAAGGCAATGAAGGGTGATAAGACTCTTGCAAGTGAATACGAATTCCTCAAGAGAGTTAAAGAGGCTCTTGAAAACGAGCAGACAGCAAGAAGTATTGAATGCGACGATGAAGAAAAGGCTATCCTTGATACCGTTGCACTTCTGACTTCAAAGCCCGTTATTTATGCGTGTAATATGAGTGAAGATGATTTTATAAACGGCATCGACACAAACGAAAACTATAAGGCTGTATGCGAAATCGCAGCAGCTGAGGGCAGTGAAGTTCTTCCCATCTGCGCAGGTCTTGAGGCTGAAATTTCTTCACTTTCAAAAGAAGATAAAGAGATGTTCCTTGAAGATTTAGGCATTCAGTCAAGCGGTCTTGATCTTCTCATTCAGCGCAGTTACAACCTTCTCGGTCTTATCTCATATCTCACAGCAGGTCAGCCTGAAGTAAGAGCATGGACTATCAAAAAAGGCACAAAGGCTCCTCAGGCAGCAGGTGTTATTCACACAGATTTTGAAAAAGGCTTTATAAAAGCAGAGGTTGTCTCTTATAAAGATTTCGTGGAATGCGGAGGCTGGGTGCAAGCAAGAGAAAAAGGTTTAGCTCGCCTTGAAGGAAAAGACTACATAGTTCAAGATGGCGACATAATGGTCTTTAGATTTGCTAATTAAGAAATTAAAAACCCGTTTTTAAAGAAACGGGTTTTTCTTGTCATCTTTGTCCTCTACTTCAATATTTCTTGGTGTTTCAGTGCCCAAAAAATCTTTTGGGTCTCTGACTCTTTTTACATTTTTTACAACTCCGTCTCCGCCAACTTTATATTGGAGCTGATAGTTATCTTTGTTTACAACAACAACAGAATTTACAACTTGAGTTGAAACACCATGGCCATTGTATAATTTTGTAATTTTTGAAATTGCTTCGTCTCTTGTTTTTCCGTATTTTCCTTCAGAAAGTTCGTAATCACCATTTTCATCTCTTGTCTCTATATACTCAACTTTTCCGTTTGAATCAAAATGGACAAGAAGCATTTTTTTGCCGTCAATAACAGCAAGCGTGTCTTCACTCTGTCTGAAGAAATGAGCATCCGAATGAAACTGCAAATACCCCATCATATAATTTTGCATTCCTTCCGCAATCGGACTGTCGGGTTCATCAAACAGACTGTTTGTAGAAATATCTTTTGGTTTAATTTTTTCTTTAATTTCTTCAAACAAAGCTTCTTGTGTTTTTACGTAATCCGAAATTACGTTATCATCATTGTCCATGCTCCAATGAAAACGATTAGCAATAATTGAGTTTACATCCATCTGTCATCTCCAAGTTCTGCATAGAATAACGACAAGATTCAAAAAAACTTTAATTATTGTATAAAAGATTTACAATTGCATCTTTTCTGTTGTCTGCTTTAAAGATATAGTTTCCTGCAACAAGACAATTTGCGCCAAGCTTTTTACAAATAGA
>JAZRDY010000071.1:0-4472 GCA_045660525.1 Acutalibacteraceae bacterium
CGGCAGAAAGCTTTCATCAAGAGATATCGTTGTGGCAGGCTATATGCTCACAGGTATCTGTTATATCCTGCTTGCTATTATGGGTTACGACAGTCTTTGGGTTGTAGGTATCCTCATCGCTGTCGGCGGTCTTCCCAATGCAGGTATGAGTGCGGCTAAACGAGTGCTTCTTGCAGACTCAACAGACTATATGGAATGGAAGAGTTATAAAAAGTACGGCGTTGCACAGCGTAACGAAGGTATGATTTTGGCTTTCAGCACAATGGTATCAAGAATTTCTCACCTGTGGAAAGAGCTTCTTGTCAACGGCGGTCTTGCACTTATCGGCTATAAGAGTGCAGAAATGATTGACAATCAGATGGTTGAAGCTGTTCAGACACCCGAGACCTTACACGGCATTTTCCTTCTCGTTGTTATTCCCGGTATTATCGGTAACCTTATTCCCGGTATCATTATGATGTTCGACAACTTCACAGGCAAACGTAAGGAAAATATTATGGCAGAGCTTGAAGTTATCAGAGCTGAAGCAAAGGCTAAACTCGAAGAAACAGTATAAGATTAATTTATAAAGGTATGAAAACATGAAAAAAGCAAAAGAAAAAGGCAAAAAGCCTTCGTTGATTATAAGAGTCATCAGAGGAATACTTATTTTCCTTGTTGTGCTTGCGGTTTTGGTTTTCAGTCTTTATAAGCTTGTAACTTACCAGTGGCAGGACGAACCCAAAGAGTACAGCACGACAAATCAGTACATAACGGCTCTCGGTGAAACTATGGTATCAGCCCACCGTGCAGGAAGAAGACTTTTCCCCCAGGGCACTATGATGGCTTTTGAGGGCTGTATAAACTCCGAAACATTTAAAACAGATTTTTTTGAGTTTGATGTGCGCCTAACAAAAGATGAAAAGCTGATTATTGTTCACGATGACACCCTCGACGAAGTAAGCAACGCTGCCCAGTATTTCGGAACAACCGATATCTATCCCGAAGATTATACCTATGACGAGCTTTACAATCTCAACCTCGGCGAATACTTCAAAAATGCAGACGGCGAAACGCCCTATCAGGGTCTTCGCGGAGAAGATATTCCCTATAATCTCAGAGTATTAACTGTTGAAGATGCTTTGAAATATGTAGAAAGCTGCGGTGAATATTATTACAGCATTGAAATCAAAAACAACGGTTATTTAGGCTTCAAGGCAGCAGATATTCTTTATAGCATTTTAAGTGAAATGAATCTTCTGAACAGAGTAATTGTTGCCTCTTTCAACAAGGATGTAATTTTATATCTCGAAGAAAACTATCCTGAGTTATACCGTTCGGCTTATAATATGGAAGCAGCAAGTTTATTCTTTGATTCAATTTTTGATATTGACAGACCTGACGGATATTATAAATTTGATATTTTGCAGGTACCGCCCAACAAATATATTGTAAATATGGGAACATCAAGACTTGTTAACTATGCTCACAAAAACAATATTGCAGTTCAGTTCTGGACTATCAACGATACAGAAAAAATGGAGTTTTTGCAGAGCATCGGTACTGACTGCATTATAACAGACATTCCCGATATCGCATATGAAGTGCTCAATGCACAATAATAAGGAGATATTAATATGAAAAAAGGCAAGATTATAGCTATGGCATTAGTTGCTGCAATAGCTTTGACAGGAGTTGGTTTTGTGATTTACGATAAGGCTACAACAGTGGATTTCGGTGAAATTATCATTGACGGTATCCCCGAAAAATCAGACGATGCAAAAAGAATTATGTCTTTCAATGTTCGCTATTGTGACGATAAGTCCGGCAGTGTTAAGAACCGTTCAAAGATTACAACTGCCATTATCGACCAATATGCTCCCGATTCATTCGGTGTTCAGGAGGCAACCGGCAAATGGATTGATATCCTTTCTGATGCGTTGGGAGAAAAATATGCTTATGTGGGTGAACACAGAGATGAGAATCCCAACAGTGAGCACAGCGCTGTTTTCTATCTCAAGGATAAATATAATCTTCTTGACAGCGGCACAATCTGGCTCAGCGACACATCTGAAGTTAAATACTCAAAATACGAAGAGTCTGCTTGCACGAGAATTGCAACTTGGGCAACTCTTGAAAACAAGGATAACGGTGAAATTTATACACACATAAACACTCACCTTGACCATATCAGTGACACGGCACGAAATATGCAGACAGATGTCCTCAAAAATAAAATTGCCGAGTTTGATAATCCCGTTGTTTGCACAGGCGACTTCAATGCTGAACCAACCAGCGAAGTTTATACAAAAATGATCGATGGTATGAATGACACAAAAACCATAGCTGCAAGCAGCGATGACGGAATAACCTTCCACGATTACGGCAGAGTACCGGAAGGATCTGCAGGACCTATCGATTTTATTTTCACATCAAAAACCGCAAATGTCGAAACCTTTAAAATTATCCGCAATACTGTCATGGATATGTATCCCTCAGACCACTATCCCATTGTGGCAGATATAGTTATGTAATCTGAGTGTTTTTACACAGCAAACTAAAATATAAAAATACACCGCCAAGTTCAAAGCAACTTGACGGTGTATTTTTTATTCATTAAGCAAATCAAAAGTCAGGGTTATACTCCAACCATAATCTCTTATAGTCTGATACTTGACCCTGAAATCATAAGGCTCATGTACCGCGCCCTTACGATTGAAGCAAAATGGCGGAATACTGTTTTCACTGTCGTAAAACTCATAGACAGTACCTGTTCTCTTATACCACAAATCAACAGTATCAAGAGTTTTTGTCTTGAGCTCATCTGCAAAATCACTATAACCGTAATCTCTCAGGCCTTTGATAATCATATAGCTGTAGTTTAGCCATACGGGGCCACGCCACATATCACTGCCGAAAGACTTATCTTTTTTTGATATGCTCGGCACGGGGAACGGTGTATAAAAGCTCTCGGGATTTTTCAGATGCGCCACAAGGCTCTCAGCCTTAGAGCCGTCGCAAATACCCGCAAACAAAGGCAGAAAAGAGGACACCGATTCAACCTTACTGTAGCAGTCATTACCGATATCGTAGTCATAATAGAAACCGTCATCTTCACACCATAGAGTGTTATTGATATCTGCTTTTATTTTATCGTACCAACTGCCTAAAACCTCAGCACTGTCCGTATCACCGAGTTCATCTGCTATCTTTTTCATATATCTCAAATCATTTGCCATATAGCAAGAAAAATCTATTGCAAAAAGTATGCAAGGCGCATCAAATCTCGGCGAATTATCCATACCAGACTCATCACATCTGTTGTTGGTGTCTTCGTTGGTATACCAGGTATAAAGCTCTTTTTCGGTGTCACGGCGGTTATCTTTGCACCAAAGAAGAAATCTCTCGTTGCTTTCAAAAACTGTCTTAAGAAAATCTTTATTACCGCTTTTTTCATAAACAAGCCACGCACCCCACGCGATAACCGGTGGCTGAGTGATTTCTGAAATATGACCGGGGTTTGCCATATGAGGAATAAATCCGTCTTCTCTTTGCACATCAAGCATTGCAAGTATGAGATTTTCAGCAAGTGCAGGGTCGATATTTCTATGACCGATAGCGTGAAAAACCGAGTCCCAAAGCCACATATTTCTGTGCGGCAGACGGTCTGGGGTTGACCATATGCGCTTAATGTTACCCTCAGGCGAATAGAGTTGACTTCTCATTACACTGATGCATTTTGCATATAACGAAGCATATTTATCATCGTCAGAGAGTTTATTTTCAAAAGGCTTCTTTTTAATTTCTTTAAGCTCATCAATATCGAAAGTAATACCTTTTTTGCAAAGGTCAACAACTTCACATTCACTTTTACCGTAAGCGAATGCATATTTCTCATTTCGTCTTAAAAGAGCAGTATATTCACCGTCTTTGGTATTGTGTATTTCGATATCGTCTTTTTTGGTGATTTCACACTCACCATCAGCATTTGCGAAGACACCTAGCATATCGCAATACTCACCTACTACAAGATGTCTCTGAGCAAAAATTATACTGTTGTTTCCGAGCAAAGTGCGCTGTAAAATCATATCAGATGTGACACACTCAAACTCCGGTGCAATAAATTTATTCATATTGCCAAAAAAGAGTGTTCTTTTACACCGAGTATAAAAAACTACTCCTACTTTTTCACCTGACAGTATTCCCGTAAAATCATCGCTGAAATATGAATCCGAATCCAAGGCAGAAAAAGCAAAGAGCTGTCCCTGCCCCCATTTTTTAGGCAGCATATATAAACCTCCCATAGAGAATTAATTTCTCTTAAATTATAACAAAAAATCGCTATAAAAACAATAAAACAGAATAAAAATATTTATCTTAATAAAAGCAATCCCCTTTTCACCAAGCAGAAAAGGGGCGTTAATAAATTATAAAACTGCTATAGCATCACTGATGGTCTTTTCAAGGGCTTCTCTGCCGTACTTATCAACCTC
>JAZRDY010000072.1:0-5818 GCA_045660525.1 Acutalibacteraceae bacterium
AAATTAGGCACAGTAACCGACTATACATATACAGCAACACTTAACAGCATAACAATTACTTGGGAAGCACCTGAGGGCGCAAACGGATGCAGAGTTTATAAATATAATACAAAAACTAAAAAGTTTGTGAAGGTTGCTTCCATTAAAAATAAGACGACATATACTTTCAAAGACCTTGAAAAGGGACAGACTATTACATTTAAGCTTCAGCCTTATTATAAAGACAGCAAGGGCAATGTGGCTTTCGGACGTGAGAGCAAGGCTTTCTCACGGTCTACTCTCTCTATTGCGCCTGAAAATTTAAAGGCTGAGTCAACAGAGGCAGGTGTAGTAAAGCTCACTTGGGATTCATGCGGACCCGATGCTACATATTACGTAACCTACGGTACTAATAAAGAGGAAGTAGCTAATGATTCAAGTGAAACTGCATACGTCGGATTCCCCGAAACTAAAACGATAAAAAAACTTGAAAGCGGCACAACATATTACTTTATGGTCACTATGAATTCATTTAAAACCGAAGACGGAGTCAGAACAAGCAACATTGTTGAAGTCACAGTTAAATAACATACTCAAAGCGGCGGGATAAAACCTGCCGCTTTTTATCTGCTTTGGCGCGTACTAAAAAAATGTAGCATTGTGTTGACAACAAAGGCTTATAGTGTTATAGTTGTAAGGTAAATAAACAGAGTAGATTTATATGCGCCACAGTGCCTTAAAGACGGGGAGTTGCTTTGAGGACGAAAAGCTCTTAGCTTGCGGTATATAAATCGCATCCCGCTGTGACAAATAGGTAACTGACCTCTATTTTTCACCGTGTGGGCAAATGGAGGTTTTTTATTATGAAAAAAAACAGCAAAAACAATCTCTTTACCCTCACTTGTCTTGCACTGCTGACTGCTATGCAGATTATTCTGGCAAGATACCTAGTCATTCCCGTGTCGGAAAGTCTCAGATTTTCTATGTCATTCATTCCCGTTGTTATTGCTGCAAGACGCTTCGGCATTGTCAGCGGCATATCTGTTTATGCTGTCGGTGATTTCCTTGGGGCTATCATATTCCCCACAGGTGGCGCGTACTTTCCGGGTTTTACACTTACTGCCGCAGTTGCAGGCCTCATTTACGGTTTGTTCCTTTCTAAAAAAGGTGGTGCGGTGCGTATCATTTTAAGTGTACTTATTTCTCAGCTTGTCTGCACTCTCTTGATGAACAGCTATTGGCTGTCGACTCTTATGGGCAGTGAGTTTTCGGTGATATTCATTTCGCGTATTCCTCAGGCACTCATTATGAGTGTACTTCAGATTGTATTTATGGTGCTTTTCCTTGAGAAAATAAGCAAGGCTATAAATTTTAAGCACTGATATATCAAAGGGCGTCTTCTGACGTCCTTTTTAAGTTTGTGCTGACGGTGGGGTAGTGGCTCCGCAGCCGAACTGCGTTCGGCTTGCAGACGCCCCGAGGGGCGTCTGCGGAAATCGCCTTCAGGCGATTTCGCGGAGCCACCTTACCGCTGTTTTATTTGCTCACTTTAATGTGAATTTCTATCTTTTTACCCTTGCAAAATAAAATAGGTTATGATAATATATTAATATCTATAGGTATGATTAAAATACTAAGGAAAAAATGATGAAAATATATGGGAGTGAAATGTCTATGAAATGCGGTTTTTGCGGTAATGAACTGGAAAACGGTGCTCAGTTTTGTCCTAATTGCGGTATGATTATCTCACTTGGTGAAGAAAACGAATCAGCTCAGGAAAATGATGCTGTGGTTGAGTCCGTTTACAACGTTTTCAAAAGTAATATTGAAAAAGAAGCAAAGGCACCTGCCGTTAATCCCACAGCTCAGGAGCTGGACATTGACCCGACCGAAGAAAAGGTCGAGTTTGTTATGAGTCTGCCCGAGTTTGAAGATTATATAGCTGAGCCTATCAAGGCTCCCGAGGCTGAAGAAAAAGCAGAAGAACCTGCTGAAGAAGCAGTTGAAGAAGCACCTCGAGAAGAAGTTGCAGAAGAAGCTGTTGAGGTTGCAGACAGTGCTGATGAGTACCCTGCCGAAGAGGAAATGGAAGATATTTATTCATACTCTTCAGAAGAAATCAAAGAGCAGGAAGAAGCTCAGGAAAAGCTTGATATCAGAGTGCCCGAAATAGATGTTATTTATGAGGGACCCGAAAAAGCTCCCGAGCCTATTGCGGTGCCTAAGACTGCACCCAAAAACGACGAGCTTCGTCAGAAGAAGCAGGCTAAGGAAAACTTAGAGAAGATTTCACCCGACAAAAAAGAGAATAAGAAAAAGCCTGCCAAAGAGAAGAAAAAGGGCATTGACGGCATCAAGATTGAAAGTGTACTCGGCATAGCTGTTGCAGTTGTGCTTGTGCTTTTCGCTTGTGTGTATGCAGTGAAGAACGATAAGATTCCCGTACTCGGTGAGCTTTTCGGCAATGAGAGCACAACTGAGTCAACATTGCCTACAGACGACAGCACTTCTCAGGAAGACACAACTGAAAGTACAACAGAGTCAACTACAGAAGAACCGACAGAGGATACAACAGAAAGTACCACTGAAGAGCCCACAACTGAGCCTTCAACAGTGGAAACTACTGAAAGTACAACCGAGACAACAACAGAAACAACCACAAAGGTTACAACTACCAAACCAACTACAACAAAGCCGACTACTACTAAACCTGCAACAACTACAAGACCCTCAACAACAAGACCTGTTGTTACTACAAGACCTGCAACTACTACAAAGCCGGTTGTCACAACAAAACCAAACACAACCAAACCCGTAACTACAAAGCCCACCACAACAGATAAATTCGGCATCAATGATGTAACAGTCAAAAAGCCTGCATCATACCTCGCAAAGAGCTACACAGCTTATGTAACAGCTGAGGGTGTCAACCTCAGAAGCAAGCCCACAACACAGTCCGACAGAGTACTTTATCTCTCAAAGGGCGCAGATGTTGTTGTACTCGCAAAAGAAAATGGCTTCTTCTATATCAAGAGCAACCGTTACGGCGTATACGGTTGGGTGAGTGCAAGCTATATTGCAAACGAAAGACCTCAGAGCCAAAGTGTTGTGCAGACAGGTACAGTTACACCCGATAAGAAATATGCTACGGCTGAAATTAAATATACAACCAACGGTCTTAACGTAAGAAAAGGCCCCTCAACAAGCTACGACATTGTAGGTCTTGTGCCTATCAGCTATCCCGTTAAGGTTATTGGCTATAAGTCAGGCGTTTCAGGTTGGGTATATGTTCAGGATACAACCTATGGCTACACAGGTTGGGTAAGCACAGCATATCTTAAATAAGAAGTAAAAATAAAGGAGAATATATTATGATGACATTAAAAACACGTTGGGCAGACCAGGCTATGTGCGATATGCCCTTGCCCGAATATCCCAGACCTCAGATGGTCAGAGAAGATTGGGTTAACCTTAACGGCAAGTTCGATTTTGCTATCACAGGCGACATCGAATGGTGCGATGAATATACAGACGAAATCCGCGTACCCTTTGCAGTTGAAAGCTGTCTTTCAGGCATATGCAAGAGAGTGAGCGCAAAAGATCGCTTATGGTACAGAAAGAAGATAACTCTTCCCGAGTCTTTCAAGGGCAAGAGAACACTTCTTCACTTCGGTGCTGTTGACTGGGAATGCAAGGTTTATGTCAACAAAAAAGAAGTCGGCTCACACATCGGCGGTTACTGTCCTTTCACAATTGATATCACAGATGCACTCATCGACGGTGAAAACGAACTCGTTGTAAGAGTATACGACCCCACAGACGAGGGTTGGCAGAACAGAGGTAAGCAGGCAAGCGAGTCACATGGCTTCTGGTACACCTCAACATCAGGCATCTGGCAGACAGTATGGATGGAAGCAGTAAGCGAAAGCTATATTTCTTCATATAAGGTTACTCCCGACATTGACACAGGTGTTATCGCACTTGAAACATCAGTTATCGGTGAGGGTGCACTCAAAATTAAGATTTACGACGGCGAAACAGTTGTAGCTGAAAAAGAAATCTCAGCTGACGATAAAATCGCTGTTCCCGATATGAAGCTCTGGAGCCCCGAAAATCCTTTCCTTTATGATTTTGTGCTCGAGCTTTCAAAAGACGGCGAGGTTGTTGACTCAATCAAGGGTTACTTCGGTATGAGAAAATATAGCATAGGCGAATATGAGGGATATAACAGACTCTTCCTCAACAACGAACCCTATTTCCAGAGAGGTCTTCTCGACCAGGGTTATTGGTCAGACGGCGGTATGACACCTCCCACAGATGAAGCTATGATTTACGACATCGAAAAGATGAAGGATTTAGGCTTCAATATGCTTCGTAAGCACATCAAGGTTGAGCCTGCAAGATGGTATTATCATTGTGATAAGCTCGGTATGCTCGTATGGCAGGATATGGTCAGCGGCGGTAAGGCTCTCAATCTCTTCCACGCAGGTGTGCTTCCCAATGTTTACGGTGTGCTCAATCCTCTTGTGAACCTTACAAAGAAAGACAATGCATACAAGATTTTCAACAGAGACAGAATTGAATGGAGACTTCAGTTTGAAGAAGAGCTCTTTGAAATGATTGATGCTCTTTACAATTACACTTCAATCTGTTGCTGGGTACCCTTCAATGAGGGTTGGGGACAGTTTGATGCTAAGCGTATCGGTGATGCAATCAAAGAAAAAGATCCCTCACGTTTCGTTGACCACGCAAGCGGTTGGTACGATCAGAAGGGCTGCGATTTCAGAAGTATCCACAAATATATTCTTCCCTTTATTATGCCTAAGTATGACGGCAGACCTATCGTACTCAGTGAGTTCGGCGGTTACAGCCAGAAGATAAGAGGCCACGTATGGAACTGGGAAAAGAGCTTCGGCTATCAGATGTATGCTAACAAGGTGGCTCTTACAAATGCATATAAGAGTCTCCACGAAAAGCAGATTATTCCCAACATCAAAAAGGGTCTTAGTGCTACAGTTTACACTCAGGTGTCAGACGTTGAATTTGAAGTAAACGGCATTCTTTCATATGACCGTGAGCTTGTTAAGCTTGATGAGGATGTACTCAGAGAGATCAACTCAAAAATGACATATTAATAGTCAGGAGCCTCGTTAATCGGGGCTCTTAGAAGTTATAGTGAAAAAATCATCGCGTTTTTGGTTCTTTTTCCGCCATAGGAAAAAGAATGCCTGCCCGGCGAGGGCGATAAAAGATAACATTAATAAGTAATTTCGCTCGCCGCGGGGCGTAACTTTTTGCTATCGCCCAAAAAGTTACCAAAAACGCGATGTTATTATTTAATTTTAAGTTAAGAGGTGGATTTATGGCAGATAAAGGCTATACCAAAATGAAACTCCTTTACATAAAAAGCTTTCTGGAAGAAAACAGCGATGAGGATCACCCTGTAAGTGTTGACGAAATAAGCGATATGCTTGAAAATAAAGGCATTACCTGCGAAAGAAAGTCAATCTATTCAGATGTTAAAACCCTCAAAGAGTCAGGCGTGGATATTATCTCCGTCAGAAACCCCAAGCCCGGTTATTGCATCTGCTCAAGAGATTTCGAGCTTCCCGAGCTTCGTCTTCTTATTGATGCTGTGCAGGCGGGTAATTTTATCACACCGAAAAAGACCAAAGAGCTAATCAAAAAAATCGGCACCCTTTGCAGTAAGTCTCAGGCTACTATGCTGGAACGACAGGTCTATATCGAAAAAAGACACAAGTGCCTCAATGAAGAAATTTATTATAATATCGACATTATCAGCAGAGCCATTCAGTCCGGTAAAAGAGTAAATTTCATT
>JAZRDY010000073.1:0-14085 GCA_045660525.1 Acutalibacteraceae bacterium
CCAGTATGAAAACGATGACCTTATGAGATTTACTCACGGTGATGACTATGCTATCGCTTGCTGCGTATCATCAATGAGACTCGGTAAGGAAATGCAGTTCTTCGGTGCAAGAGCTAACCTTGCTAAGTGTCTTCTTTACGCTATCAACGGCGGTGTTGACGAAATCACAAAGAAGCAGGTTGGTCCCGAATTCACACCCATCACTTCAGAATATCTTGATTACGATGAGGTTATGAGAAAGTATGACGCAATGATGCGTTGGCTTGCAGAAGTTTACGTTAATACTCTTAACGTTATCCACTATATGCACGACAAATACTGCTATGAAAGAATTCAGATGGCTCTTCACGACAAGAGTGTTACACGTTGGTTTGCAACAGGTATCGCAGGTCTCAGCGTTGTAGCTGACTCACTTTCAGCTATCAAATACGCTAAGGTTAAGGTTATCAGAGATGAAGACGGCCTTGCAGTTGATTATCAGGTAGAAGGCGACTTCCCCAAATTCGGTAACGACGATGACAGAGTTGACGAAATCGCTCACGATATCGTTCACATCTTTATGGAGCACGTAAGAAAGAACCACACTTACAGAAACAGTATCCCCACAACTTCAATTCTTACTATCACATCAAACGTTGTTTACGGTAAAGCTACAGGTTCAACACCTGACGGCAGAAAACGCGGTGAAGCTTTTGCTCCCGGTGCTAACCCCATGCACAGAAGAGATACTCACGGTGCAGTTGCATCACTTTCTTCTGTATCAAAACTTCCTTTCATCGATGCTCAGGACGGTATTTCAAATACCTTCTCAATCATTCCCGGTGCACTCGGTAAGGACAACCAGATTTTCACAGGCGATATTGATGTTGATTGCATTGGCGGTGCTTGCAGCAACCCCACTCTCTTCGAAGGTCTCGATGCAGAATAATATCAACTCAGTCGCAAAAATAAAATTAAGGAGGTCATTTCAATGGCAGCAACACAGAGTCAGATAGACAATCTCGTTTCCCTTTTAGACGGTTATGTTCAGAAAGGCGGACATCATCTCAATATAAACGTTTTCACAAAAGAAACTCTTCTTGATGCTCAGGCTCATCCCGAAAGATATCCTCAGCTCACAGTAAGAGTAAGCGGTTATGCGGTTAACTTCATCAAGCTCACAAAAGAGCAGCAGGACGAAGTTATCTCACGTACATTCCACAACGAAATATAACAATGACAGGTTACATTCACTCCACAGAGAGCTTTGGCAGTGTTGACGGTCCGGGTATAAGATTTGTAATCTTTATGCAAGGCTGTCCCCTCAGATGTAAATATTGCCATAATCCCGACACCTGGGAATTACGGCAGGGTACAGAAATGACAACCGACGAGCTTTTAGCTTTATATATGAAAAACAAGGCATTCTATACAAAAGGCGGCATCACCGTTACAGGCGGTGAACCCCTTTTGCAGATAGACTTTCTCCTCGAGCTTTTCACCAAAGCTAAAGAAAACGGCATTCATACCTGCATCGACACATCGGGCATCACCTACAGTCCCGACAACGAAAGCTACAATAAAAAGCTAACAGCACTTATGAAGCTTACAAACCTTGTTATGCTTGACATCAAACACATCGACAGTGAAAAGCACAAAGATCTCACAGGTCACCGCAACGAAAACATCTTAGCTTTTGCTGAGTTTGTTGACAGTATGGGCGTAGAAATATGTGTGCGTCACGTGGTTGTTGACGGCATTACGGACTCTGCCGACGACCTTAAGTCTCTTGGCAGATTTATAGGCAAGCTGAAGCATCTTCGCTATCTTGATGTGCTTCCCTATCACACAATGGGAGTGAATAAATACCGTGACCTTGGTTTGGAATATCCTCTTGAAGGATTACCCGCCACCAGTCAGGTTAAAGCCGCAGAATGTAAAAATCACATTCTGCAAGGCATAAGAGAAATCAGAATAAAGTAACCTTTTCCCTGCTCATAAAATCGGGCAGGGATTTTTTTATTGACACTTTCAACTATAAATGATAAAATAAATTCGGAGATAAATATGAAAGGATGTTGATATTATGGCAGGACCAGGTGGCGGCGGAGGTTCACGCGGAGGCGGTGGCTTCGGCGGAGGTTCATTCGGTGGAGGCTCACGAGGCGGAGGAGGCTTCGGCGGTGGATCATTCGGTGGTGGATCATTCGGTGGTGGAAACCACGGAGGCTTCGGTGGCGGAGGTTTCAGCGGTGGCCCGCATCACACTCCCCCACATCACCATCATCACGGCCCGCATTTCCATTACCCATTCAGACCAAGACATCGTTATTACGGCGGTGGTTTAGGCGGCGGATGCTTTACTGCTTTTGTAATGGCATTATTCTGTATTTTCCTGGCTATATGGATTCTTTTACCCAACGAGGGAGTTACTGTTACCTGGGGTGATGAAGCAACAAACGGCATAGTTTACAGTGAATCTACAATGCAGGATTACGCCAACGATAAATATATGAAATACTTCGGCTCATCAAGTGCTGTTGAAGATAATATTCTGCTTGTTTTCCTCACTAATGAGGCCTGCGACGGATATTACACCATCGCTTGGGTGGGTGACAATGTTGCCGACGAGATAAATACTATGTTCGGTGAATACACAGAATATGGCGATGAGCTTTTCAATAATATTGACGAGTATTTTGCTTATTCATTTGACAGCGACCTTGCAGATGTCATCAATGCTATGACACAGCATATCACTCAGTTAGGACTCGACTCTTCATTCTATTGGGAAAGCGACCGTAGCAATCTCGCTGACTCAAAGTTTGTTAATATGACAACAATGGATCTTACAACTGAAATCGTGCACAAGGCTCTCACCGACTTCACCGAAAAGACAGGTATACCTATGGTTATCGTTGTCGACTCAGCTGAAGAAGTTTTTGGTGCTGTTACCACAACTGACAGTACAGTTACTGTTGAGCCTGCAACACCAAAAATGAACACAACTATGATTATAACAATAGCAGTTGTGGTTGTATTCCTCGTTGCAGCAGTAGGTGTTTATATGTGGACCAACAAATCAAAAAACAATTCCAAAGATAAAGCAAAAGAGCCCAAAGAAGAAACACCTCCTTGGGAACAATAAAAAATTAAACCACTGTACTGAAAAGTACAGTGGTGTTTTTTATATGAGTTTTAAGATATCGTCAGGGGTACTCGCAATATAGTCCGCACCCGCAGTTCTGAGTTCATTTTCATCACCGTAGCCGTAAAGCACACCGATAGATTTAAGGTCATTCTCTTTTGCACCGATAATATCGTGCTCTCTGTCGCCTATCATTACGGCTTTTTCTTTATCAAAGTCATCGCAAAGTGAAATGGCATAAGCAATAACATCACCCTTTTTGCTTCGCGAAGAATCCATAGAAGCACCTGCCACAACAGTGAAATACTTTTTAAGCTCAAAATGCTCGAGTATTCTCACGGCAAATTCTTCAGGCTTAGAAGTGGCAAGGATTATCTTTTTGCCGTTGGCGTGAAGCTGTCTGAGCATATGCTCAACGCCCTCATAAACCTCATTTTCATATATACCTTTATCTTTGAAATACTCTCTGTAATAAGCAATGGCCTGCTCCGCCTGAGCCTCACTGAAGCCGTAATACTTCATAAAGGAATCTTTAAGGGGTGGACCGATGAACTTATAAAGCCCCCGTCTGTCCGCAACCTCAATATCATACTTTTTCAATGCATAGGCAACGGAATTGGTTATACCCTCGCCCGGATCTGTGAGAGTGCCGTCGAGATCAAATAAAATTGTATCAAACATTTCAATCACCTTATCTATAATATCTGTCGGTCTTTTTCAGATAATCAATGAGCATACCCGGCCAATCGCTCTGAATCATATCAAAGCCTCTGTCGGCAAGCCATCCCCATCCCTTTTCTTCGCTTTCTGTCAATGCTGTGTCGTCGCTGTGACCGCCTGCAAGCTGCACCTTATGGCTGAAAATTATAGAGTTTGCCCACACAAGTATATCGTCGCGGTGCATCTTCTCAATAAACTCCTCGCTTGCCACCTCGGCAGTGTCCTTTTTAAAACAGCACTCAACACCAACATAGTTGATGTTTTTCTTTTTAAGCTGTTCGTGCTGATTATATGTATCATTGACAATGGGCATAAAAGCAATTTCAGGTGCAAGATTTTCAAGCACATCGAGCACCCTGCCGTCTTTTGTCAGCTTGCTCTTAACGAGCATCTGATCTGTCATTCCGTGGCGCTTGATTGCCTTATAAATCTTCTCGGGGTTTGACCAGAACTTATCTATATTGATATAGCATCTACCCTTGAATTGCTCTAAAAAGTCGTCAAAATCGGCTATTGTGAACTGAGTCTGTGCTCGGTCGAAGTTTACATAGTGAAGCTTTTTAATGAGGCTATAGGGCAAAGCAGAGAGAAGCAAAGGCTTATTAAGATGCGACAATTCCATCATCGGATGAAACAAAAACAGCTTTCCGTCGGCACTGCAACTGACATCAACCTCTATCATATCCGCACCCTGCTTGAGTGCAATTTCATATGCCGCCATTGTATTACAAGGAATATTGCCCCCTGCCACACCTCTGTGGGCGATGATTATTCTGTTTTCTTTTGATTTTTCTCTAAGATCAAAATTCATACTATCACCTCGAAATCATTTACAACTACAGTATAAAACAAAATACCCCTTAAGTCAACAAAAAGCAGATACCCGAAAGTATCTGCCAAAAGTTTTTTAATCTTCAATTTCTGCTACGGGAGGGTTGGGATCATTTTCCGCTGTGATGATTTCACCATTATGATTCCAGCTCACTTCTTCAGCATAGTAATAAAGATTGCCGTCTTCGTCGATATATCTGTCTTCATAATATCTGTAATTTTCCTCATCGAAAAAGTCTTCCATTTCATATTCCTCATCGTAGTCATAATCGGAATCGTCCCAATAGATTTCCATATCACCGTCGTAATAGAAATAGCCTTCTTCGTCTACATAGCACCAATATGATTCGTAATTGTTACCGTCATCATCTACATAAAAGCTGTCTTCATATAAGCCGTATTCTTCGTCTTCAACTTCTTTGATTTCATAAGTATAAGACTTGCCGTCTCTGTCGTAGATTACAACTTCCCAAGGATCAGTATAGACATTACCCTCTTTGTCAAAATAGAGCTTTTCGCCTGCTGCTGTTTCAACAGGAATTCTATAGCTGAAGTTATTATCAAAGGGTACAAGATCAAGAGCCTGCTTAACTGCAATGCCCATAAGAGTAACTACTGCCACAATCAGTGCTACCATTGCACCCCAAAAAAGACCGCAGAAAATCTTGCCGAGCTTTTTCTTTTTCATTCTGCTCGGGTCATCGAGCTCGGGCAGATCGATAAGACAGCGTGAACACATAGTAAAGGTTTCAGGGTACTTATCACCGCACTGAGTGCAAACCTTTGTGTTTTCGTGGCGGAACTTCTTACTTTTTACCGCGAATGCAATAGCTGTGGGAAGCGGAAAGAAAAACGCCAATATGTACCATGCAACTGAAAGATCGTGATTTTTATATTTAGCTGTGTAACTCATATATAGAATAAGAAATACAAGAGTCAACACATTGAGCACCGAAATAATCGGGCTGAAGAGCATTATATTCTCCATCATATATTCCATAAAATATAATTCATCCATTTAAAAGTCCTCCTTTTTAGCGATACAATTCTCCTTGTACCTTAGTTTAATATATCACAATATATCAAATTTCGTCAATATTTTTCACTATAATTTCACAGTAAAAATTTTCTTGTTATTTTTATATATTTTTCCTGAAACTCTTGACATTTACCCAAGGTTAAAGTCTAATATAAGTGTACCAAATAATAAAAGGAGGTACATTTTTATGAAAATGAAGGATGTAATACAGCAAACCGACCTCACTGACCGCGCCATAAGATTATATATGGAAAACGGTCTGGTGTCCCCCGCTTGCAGTGAAAGCTATGCAGGCCGAAAAAATATCGAGTTTTCAGCCGAAGATGTTGAGGCACTTAAAAATGTTGCAACACTTCGCAAGGCAGGTTTCAGCATAAATGATATAAAACTTTTAAAGCAAGGTTCTGTACCCTGCCGAAAAACTGTCGAGGAATTTATCGAGAAAACCTCAGCAAGAATTGAAAGTGACAAAGCCGTTGTGGAAAAGCTGGAAACTATAGTCACAGCAGAAGATTTATCAGTAGAAAAAATCTGCGAAAGCCTCAACAGCGCAACTCAAGAAAAGAAAATCCCCGAAAGTGATATTAAATTATCTTTAGCAGAAAAAATAGAGAAGCGCTTTTTCACCGTTTTGGGAATCACAGGACTCGTTTATATGTTCGCCAATATTTTATATACTGTTCTTATTTGTATCTTAAATTTCGATTATTTATACCCCTCGGTCAAAGCTGTGAATTGGTATTTTTTCGCAAAGCTGTTTATAGTTATTTTTGTTATGACAAGCAGTATATATCTTTTGCTCTACTATAGAAGAAAGATTTTTACACCAAGCAAGAAACGTATTATACGGCACATTTTAATTTCAGTAGTTTCCATACTTTTGTCCATCCCCTTTTTCTTTAACAGTGTTTACTCTATTTTCTCTCCCAATGCCTGCTCGAAGACAACTTCACCGAAAGATTATCTTATACTAGATGAGTTTGCCGAAGACAATAGAATCACCGATTTCTTCCCGAAAGAAATCCACAGCTACGCCTCTTATTCCCACCGCATACCCAACCTGTTACTCGACTTGCCAGATACATATCCAAACAGCACAAAGTATTATTATAAATACTATCAAGACTTCTTCGGCGGCAACGAGTTTTTAGAAATACATGCAGAATGGAAGCTGATTGATAAATACAAAGAATACAGTGATTTCCCTGAATACTACAATAAATACAAAGATAAATATCTGAATATGAAATTCGATAAGCCCGTTACCATAGTAACAAAAGGTGATTGGCAGTGTGTTTATTACGATGATTCAACTGAAAACAATTGGGATAAAAGATATCTTTACAGAATATTTGCCTACAACGACAAAACCGAAACTGTGCGATTTATTTATACCACACGAAATATCAAAGATCCTGTTGATTCTGCAGACAGTATAATCCCCGACTATATCAATATGCATTGGTAAAACCAAAGCTCTCGGCAATATAACCGAGAGCTTTTAATTATGCGAAATATTTTATGAGATACAGTATAATCATATGCACAGGATAGAATGCATAGAAGCCGTACTGCAACACTTTGTTTGATACGCCTTTTCTTCCGCCGTAAAGCCATATTGGTATGAGTGCAAAAACTGCATATGCCTGGGTGGGTATTTCGACTGCCATACCAAAAATCTCTGTGGGTACAACCTGACCCTCAAAGAAGATAACGTTGATGCATACCATACCAACAAGTTGGCCGAGCCACGCGAAGGGGAAGTCTCTGCAAATGTAGAAGAGTACCACCATCAGCACACCGTTTAAACCGTAATCCACGAAACCGAGCACCGAGCCTATAACTATCAGCAATATCCACAGTGCCGATAAGGCTATGTCCTTGGCCTTGTGGTTTTTCTTGAGATTGTCTATAACCTTGATTGCCATAAGACCCAGAAGAAGTGTGAAAAGTACATTCTGATGATAAGGATTAAACCAACGGCTTGAATAGAAAAGGTTAAAAGGCAGTTCGGTTACCAGTGCAAAGCCTAAAAGTCTCAGTGCGTACTTCTTGAAGTTTTTTGTATGCACAAAGCCCTCTGCTATCTGAAAAGCGAATATTGGAAATGCCATTCTGCCGATATTGGTCATCCAATCACCGAAGGACATATATGTTGCCCATATGTGGTCGCTGAGCATAAGTAAAACGGCAATTACTCTGGGCATATTTGAAGTAAGTCCGCCGAAGGGATGCTTGATAAGAGGTGAATTTTTCGGGAGTTTTTGTAATGCTGTCATAATCGACACCTCACTTTCGAGTTTCTTTGAGTTTTTTATTGATTTAAGTATAGCATAAAAACCTCAATATGTAAATAGAAAAACCAAGCTATGACAAAACTGTAATAGCTTGGCGTTATTTTGCAATTTATGATTATCTGAGTATCAATCCGATAATGTCAACCTGCAGTTTATCAGGCAGACTGTTGAGAAGCAGAAGAAGCGGATTTCTGTTGATCTTATAAACATACTTTGGGTGCTTATCCTCGAGTGCCGCAAGTACCTTATCTGCTATTTTGTCGGGAGTTACATTTCTTGATTCGACACTGTCAACTATCTTCTTAAATCTTGTAGAGTTAGACTTATAAAGTTTGGTGTTGGAAACAAATCTGTCTATTGCCTGAGTTGATGCGCCTAAAAGACCTGTCTTGACAGCACCGGGTCTGATAATACTAACAGGTATACCGTGAAGGTTAGTCTCCATGCGAAGTGAAAAAGCATATTTCTCGAGAGTCGCCTTTGTGATACCGTAAATACCGTTGAAAGGAAGCGGATCAAGAGGAGCAAGCTCACTTGAAGTGATAATAATTCGGCTGCCTTTTGTAAGCATAGGAGCGAAAATCTGATTGATGCGGAAAACACCGAAAACATTAATGTCAAAAATGCGTGTAAATCGCTTTTCATCCATCTCTATAAGTGAATCCATATCATATATACCTGCTGTATGTACAATGCCTGCGAGGTTATCTGTCTTTTCTTTAATGCTTTCATAAACAGCTTCAATTGATGCTCTGTCTGTAACGTCGCACTCAAAAAAATCTACGCCTTCAATATCATCGCCCTTTCTGTAATCAAGACCGTAAACCTTATAACCTTTAGCCACAAGACTCTGACAGATCGCTACACCCATACCGCCGCTTGCACCTGTAACAAGAACACTTTTCATAATATCTTCTCCTTTTTTGTTTCTGCGACTATTATAGCACTAAACTTAAAAGAGTGCAATAAAAAAAACAGCCCTTTGGCTGCACAACTTAAAAAATCTCTATAAAATGAAATAACCCCCGAGGACCGATGTTTCTTCACACATCATTTCTGGTCCGGGGGGTTACTTCTGTTCTGACTTATTATCTAACAACATTTGGTCAACCTCTACTTTCTACAGAATTCGTCGTCTTCATTTATTCTCCGGGTTTACTGTTTTCTTCATTTTTTTTATTTTTTTCTTTTATTTTTTAAACCCTTTTTTTCTGAAGACTTTGGTTACTACCTATCTCATTGGTATCACCTTTCCCTTTCTGTGTCTATAATATACCATAAAATTTTCCACATTTCAATATCTTTTTTGTACAAATTTACATATATAGTTTTTATACAAAAGGTAGAAATCAATCTGAAAGGGGTAAAAATCATTGACTCCAGATATTGATATTTGATATAATAGATATGTTGAGGCCCTCGGAACCACTCCGAGAGCCTCGTTTTTTTATGCCTTTGACTTTTTATCGGGGATTAAGAAGATAAATACAAGTGAGCTTAAAAGAAGCATCATGGGATAATAGAGATTAGAGATTATATTAAATGCAGACAACTCAAGACCCATTGTATTTACAACTGAAAGTGCAACAAGAATCTGAGCACCGTAAGGAAGTACACCCTGGAATATACAAGAGAATGTATCAAGAATTGATGCCGTCTTTTTAGCAGGTATATCGAAATCCTTAGCCATCTCACTTGCTATAGGGTTAGCCATAACAATTGCAACAGTGTTGTTAGCAGTGGCAATGTCCATAAGACCGACCAGAAGACCGATACCAAGCTGACCGAGAGCCTTGCCCTTAAACACACATCGAATACCCTTAAGCAAAGCTTCAAAGCCACCGTTGTATCTGATAAGAGCGCAAAGAGCCGCAACAAGGATTGCTACCATTGAGGTTTCAAACATACCTGAAGCACCGTTGCCCATGCTTGCAAGAAGGTCAGGGAAGCTGGTCGCACCGGTAATAAGCATTATAGCACTACCCGAAAGAATACCGATAGCAAGTGTAACGAAAACATTGATGCCGATTATACCGCTGATAAGAACAAGTACATAAGGAATAATCTGAATCATATCGTATTCCTTGTCGATATTTTCAGCTATATCAAACCCTGATGATTTAAAGATGATAATTGCAATTGCAGCAATTGCCGCAGGTACAACAATAGCAAAGTTTGTGCGGAATTTATCTTTCATTTCACATCCCTGACCATTACAAGCCGCAATGGTTGTATCAGAAATAAATGAAAGGTTATCACCAAACATTGCACCACCTACAACCGTACCCACACAAAGAGCAAGCGGGAAGCCTGACCCTTCTGAAACTGCAACACCAATAGGCGCGATAAGCGTGATGGTACCCACAGAAGTGCCCATCGCCGTTGATACAAAACAACTGACCACAAACAGCACCAGAACAGCAAATTTCGGCGGTGTTACCGAGAGCATAAAGTACGCCACACTCTCCGCTGAGCTTCGGCCGACAACGCCCACAAATATGCCTGCGAGCATAAAAATAAGCAGCATTGTTATAATATTTTTATCACCGACACCCTGCCCCATAATCTCAAACTTTTTATCAAGGGAGATACCCTTTGTCTGAATCACTGCTACAAAAAGCGCAAGTATAAATGCAACAACAACAGGTACGCTATAAAAGCCCATGGGGATTTTAAGCACATACTCAAAAATTACACCAAGTGAAAGATAAAATGCAACAAATACCCCTATAGGTATGAGTGCAAGTGCATTGGATTTTTTCATTGATTCACTCTCTTTTCTTAATTTTTTAACGCCTTAGATTATATCATAAATTCTGATAAAACACAATGCATAAAGGTTAATATGTTAAATTAAAAAGCTACTCATTGAAATGGTTGAAATTTCAGCCTCAAGCTAACTATTATTAACCTTATCTTGAAATTAGAATATATTGATAATGGTGATATTATGAATCAGAATTTTTGCATATCAACTGCGACAGCAACTATCCAAGGCGGAAATCAGACTTCGAGTATCTTTGGCAAGGTGAATTTTCATCAAAGACAAAACTATGTACTGGTAACAGCTCATATCAGAGGTTTACCAGAAACGCCCTCGGGCTTCTTCGGTTTTCACATCCACGAGGGTGAAAGCTGTAAAGGTACAGACTTCGAAAACACCTTAAATCATTATAATCCCGAAAACTCGCCGCACCCTATTCACCCAGGCGACCTGCCACCTCTTATATATTGTAACGGAAATGCGTGCCTGAGCTTTATAACCGACAGATTTTGCCTGAAAGACATAATCGGGCGAACGGTTGTTATACACGATATGCCTGATGATTTCAATTCTCAGCCTTCGGGCAATGCAGGAAAAAAGATTGCTTGCGGGGTGATTTGTGGAGGGTAAAAGAGCTTATTTATAAACAAACGAAACAGTACCCCGCCGAGGTGGCGGGGTAAAATTATGATAATTAAAAATTATTACATCATAACAAGTTAGAAATCAGCTACTTACAATAATTGTATTAGAAACTTTATCTCCAACTGACTCACCCTTAATAATCAACACTAAAATATCAATTGTACCTATAATAAAAAATAAATTGCGTATTACTTTCTGTTTCACAGAAGCAGGTTCGCCTGTGTTTTTATCAATAATACACAACTCCATCACACGCTTGCCAAAACTACGTTCAGAAATTGCATCTCTTAAAACAAAAGTTGTAAACATAATAATAAGACTTAAAACAACCAAATCATTAAACAAAGCAAAGAAAATTGCACCCGGTAAAAAATAAAGTGAATCAATTCCAACTGCAAAAAATCGCCTTAACAAAACATTGTTTAACATATAATCACCTCTAAAAATATTATATCAACTACACGAGAATAAATCAAGGCGTGAATTTAACAGGACTCGAACCTGTGACATTTACTCTTGCGGGTCCCAACTGACGCCCCCTTATAGTGCTCAGAAAAGGTAAGCGATTGTCGGTCAGAAACATTGTCGCGCTACTTCGCTTGGAGCGCTCGTATCGCTCGTGTTTCTTCCTGTTCATCGCACCCCTTCATCGTCCACCGGACGCGGGGCACGATGAACCAGTTAACAGCCGCAGATACAGCTGTGGAAACACAGTTACACAGTTAAAGTTCAAATTTAAAGAGCAAAAAGAAAAACCACTCGAATGAGTGGTTTTCTTTTTGGCGCCTCAAACAGGAGATTCCCCTAATAGGGGAAATGTCCGCAAAGCGGACAAAAGGGTCTTGGCGAGCAAAGCGAGCCGTAACTCGAACCTGTGACCTATACTCTTGCGGTAGATGAGAGTTGCTATCCGCTTGGAGCGCGGGCAACTTTCGACCGCGGCGCGTAACCTCGATGCCGGGAATTCCCTGCCAAAGTCTATCCGGTGTATTAAATTTTATCAGCTTTCTTTTTCCGTAATAAAAATTTCTATGCTCCTTTATTTTAAAAGAATGCGCGATTTTATTTTTTTAATATCCGCATCTCTCGCCGCGACGTGCGTTTCGGCGCAAACCGATGCTGCCGCACCTCCCGCCTGACCGGTTATATAGCAACAAGGAATAACCCGAGTAGATGCCTGCATCGCTCTATCAGCGCCTATGCACCTACCTGCAACAAGCAAATTGTTTACACCCTTTGGAACAAGGCAGCGATAAGGAATGCTATAAGTTTCGCCATCACCATGGCGAATGGATATCGCATTCGAAAAGCCTTTCATTCCATCTTCGTCGGCAGTCATGGGATGAATATCAACGGGATAGGAATATCTTCCAATCTCATCATAAAACGCCTGCTTTTCAAAAAAGGTGTCCTGTGTCAAGGTGTATTCGCAAACAATTCTTCGTGATTCGCGAATGCCAATAAAATCAGCGCTTTTAATAAGAACCGCATTTTCGCATCCGGGAACATAATTCCTATAAAAATTTTCGTATTCAGCTAGTATTTTTCGACCGCTGAACATCGCTTTTGATAAGCTTTTAATATCGCGGTCGTCAACACCAAAACAATGTCCAACATTGCCACCGCCTACGCCAATTTCAACATAATTTCTTTTGATTCCCGGCAGGGCATTATCATATTGCGAGAAAACGCCATCGCGATATGCCTGCTCATAAAAATCGCCATCGATAGGCTTTCGCGAAAAATCAACTCCACCCCATAGGCTGCATATCGTCGCACTCATCGTGTTTCCATCTTCATCGCCATAAGCAAATTCCGCGCCCGCAAAACTTGCCAAACTGCCCGAGCCGGTGCAATCAATAAAAACCTTGCCGCAAATTGCGCGCATTCCATCGGGACCCGAAATAATTACATGGAGTATAGTTCCATTTTCGGCAATCACATCAACAACTCGCGTATAGAAAAAGACCTCAACCCCCGCATCGAGAACGAGGTCATCATAGACGCGTTTGATATCCTCATATTTAATATTATACCACTCTCTTTTTTGAGTGGTTTTAAGACCGAGTTTATCATATATCACGCGTCCGAAACCGTTGGAAATGAACTTCTCGCCATCATCGAAGTTCATAAGTTCTGCAACCATAGATAAAACGCTTGCGCCGCCCAAAGTGCCGCTTTGTTCTAAAAGAAGCACTTTGCTTCCGTTTTTCGCCGCGGTAACCGCCGCCGCAACACCCGATGGTCCGCCACCAACGACCACGACATCTGTTTCCGCGTAAACATCTAACAATTTTTTATATTCCAAACTCATTTTTTCACTCTTTCCACGCGCTTATCACTCTTTTTGAGCCGTCTTAATATTAAGTGCATAGTATCATAGAAGAAAATATTTGTCAATATTAAGAGTTTATATTTTTAGGGCGTTTGCGAACAAGATAAATCATAATTCGAACCTGTGACCCGCAGGGGAACGGGTTGAGCCGCGGGAAATATGCAAATAAAAAACACCATCCGAAAGGATGGTGTTTTTTTATTTGGGACCGACACTCAAAATAGGATCGGTCTAAAAACCTGATTTTCTTTGTTATTTAATATCTGCTCTCTTAAAAAACAAAGGTGTGAAGCAGAAGAATAAAATGTTAAAATTTATTTTTTGGGT
>JAZRDY010000074.1:0-5105 GCA_045660525.1 Acutalibacteraceae bacterium
ACTCCGTCCCACACCCTGCAAACTTTTGAAAAAGTTTGACAAAACTTTAGTTATTTATTCTTTTATCTTAGCAATAATATAACTTCAACGCATCCAAACAAATAGCCGCAAGCTTACCGCCGTAAGCAGCACCGCAATCAAGTGCAATGTGACCCTTTTTAGAATAAACCTTACCCATTAAACTCGGATGAATAGTAACTGTGGGAGTATGACCTGTAATAAGATACTTGTTTTTGAAATAAACCTTTGTATAATCAGTCTTTGCAAAAACAAAATCCTCTTCATCATAATCTTCAAGGTCTTTGCCGTCTTCAAAGTTGTCAATGCCTGCATGAGCTAAAACAAAAGTCTTACCGTTTGCTTCAACCTCTTCAAAGGGCTGAAACTCTGAAAGATAATCAATAATGCTTTCTTTGTCTTCTTCATTGAGACTGAGAAAATCGCTGATTGTCTTATCACTCTTCATATCGAGCCACTTGTCAAGTTCAGCCTTGTCGTCACCCTTAAGCATTTCCTTAGCTTCATCAAGACTTTTAGCATTCATAATTAAAGGAAGAATTTTCTTTGCCATATATTCGTGCTCACCGAGTACGGGATAAATATTGGCACGGTACATCATATCTTTTAAAATCTCAATGGAATCTTCACCGATATCAATAACATCACCTAAAACAAAAACTGCATCTGTTTCTTTGGGTGAAATCTTAGTGAGCATTTCATCGTATTTTTCTTTGTTGCCGTGGATGTCGCCGATTACATATATCATAAAATACCTCCTGAAATTATTTAGTTATAAGAAGTTCGTTATTCTCAAGGAATTCGTCGTATGTTTCCTTTCTGTCATATACGCCATCGGGTCTGAATTCGATAATTCTGTCTGCAATTGACTGCACAAACTGATGGTCGTGTGAAGTGAAGAGAAGTGCACCCTTGAATTTGATAAGTGCGTTGTTGAGTGCAGTAATTGATTCAAGGTCAAGATGGTTGGTTGGCTCATCGAGAATAAGTACATTTGCACCGCTGAGCATCATCTTGCAAAGCATACAGCGTACTCTCTCGCCACCTGAAAGAACCTTAGCTTTCTTTGTTGCTTCTTCGCCTGAGAACATCATTCTGCCAAGCCAGCCTCTTACATCAGTTTCAAACTGAAGGTCTGAATATTTTCTTATCCAGTCAATAAGGCTGTCTTCAACACCGTCAAAGAATGCTGAGTTATCATTGGGGAAATATGCCTGTGATGTTGTAACACCCCACTTGAATGTACCCTCATCAGGCTCAAGCTCCCCTGTGATAATTTTGAAGAAAGTAGTCTTTGCAACGGCATCAGTACCGACAAAAGCAACTTTTTCATTAGGTCTTATGGTAAATGAAACGTTGTCGAGTACCTTTCTGTCGCCGATAGTTTTGCTCAGACCCTCTACAACGAGCATATCGTTACCGATTTCTCTGTCGGGCTTGAACTCAACAAAGGGGAAACGTCTTGAGGAAACGGGCATATCTTCAAGCACCAGATTGTCAAGAAGCTTTTTACGGCTTGTAGCCTGCTTTGATTTAGAAGCATTAGCACTGAATCGTGCAATGAACTCCTGAAGCTCTTTCATCTTAGCTTCTGTCTTCTTGTTCTGTTCGCGAAGCTGTCTCTGTGCCATCTGTGTATATTCGTACCAGAAGTCGTAGTTACCTACATACATTGTAATTTTACCGAAGTCGCAGTCAGCAATGTGTGTGCAGACCTTGTTGAGGAAATGTCTGTCGTGGCTGACAACAATAACGGTATTTTCAAAGTTGATAAGGAATTCTTCAAGCCATGCAATAGCTGCAACGTCAAGATGGTTGGTAGGCTCGTCGAGAAGAAGAATATCAGGGTTGCCGAAAAGTGCCTGCGCAAGAAGTACCTTGACTTTCTGCTCACCTGTAAGCTCTTTCATAAGCATATAGTGGAATTCATTGTGGATACCAAGAGCATTGAGAAGGATTTCTGCATCACTTTCAGCACTCCAGCCGTCCATTTCAGCAAATTCTTCTTCGAGCTCGCTGATTCTGATACCGTCTTCTTCGGTGAACTCTTCTTTTGAGTAAAGCTTTTCTTTTTCGTCCATAATTTCAATGAGTTTTTCATTGCCCATAAGGACAGTTCTTATAACATCATATTCATCATATGCGAAGTGGTCCTGCTTTAAAACAGAGAGTCTCTCACCGGGAGTAATTGTTACATAGCCTTTGTTTGGTTCAATTTCACCTGAAAGAATTTTTAAAAAGGTACTTTTACCTGCACCGTTAGCACCGATAAGGCCGTAACAGTTGCCTTTGGTGAAATTGATAGACACGCTTTTGAAAAGTTCTCTTCCGCCATACTGAAGAGTTACATTGTTTGTACTTATCATTTCATCACTTCCTATATTATATAATTTTTGGCATTAACTTTTTAATTATATCATAAATTAAAAACTATATCAATAATAAAAAAGACAAAGGAGAAAAAACGTCGGGAAGGTATAATATATTATTTATGTAATAATATTGGATGAAAGTGTTGCATATCGAAAAAAGTTTTAACAAAGTATTAATGATAGTCAACATCTATTGACGAATTGATGCGAAACCATTAAAATTAATTACAGATAAAAGTTTTTTTGATTTTTTTCATAGTTACCTCATTCAATGCAAAAACCCGACCTACTCCGTCGGGTTTTTTGCTGTTTATTAATCAAGTTTTGGTCTTATGCTGATTTCACCTGCAAAGAGAGTTCTTATTTCACCGGTTTCGGTTTCAATAATAAGACGGCACATATCATCAATATCTTTTGCTACGGCTGTATAAGTCTCGTCAGATTGAATGACAGTAATTTCTTCGCCGAGAAAGAAAAGGCGTTTGCGATACTGTGGTATATATTCTTTATCGGTAAGGTTTTTATAATAGTGGATGAGGTTGTTTGCGATTTCGCCTATAAGGCGATTTTTTATTTTGGAATCGCCTGACAAAACTGCACCGGCGATATTTTTTATTTCATCGGGGAAACCGCTGTCAGGCTCAGAGATATTGATTCCGATACCCACAATAGCATAGTCGAGATATTTACCGTCTTTTGCAAAGCCTGCCTGAGTGAGTATGCCTGCAACCTTGCGTCTGTTGATGTAAATATCGTTAATCCATTTGATATCTGCTTTTTTGCTCGTAACTTTTTCAATAGCCTGAGCAGTTGCGGCAGAAGCCATTGTTGTCAGCAAGGTGCATTCCTCTGCAGAGTACCGGGGACGAAGCAAAAAGCTCATATAACAACCTGTGCCGTTTGGTGAAAAAAACGATCTGCCTTTGCTGCCTTTGCCTTTTGTCTGATGCTCCGCAATAAGCAAGGTTATTTCTTTTTCGCCGATAACAGCACGTCTTTTCAATTCATCGTTTGTGGAGTCTATGACATCAACGGTTTCTATTATAATATCCTGAGCATAAGGCAAAAGATGTTTTCTTATTTCATTTTCATTTGCTTTTTCATTATATGTTGCCACTTTATCACCTCACAAGTTATATTAAACACCAAACAGCTAAAAAATGCAAGACAAAAAAATGCCGCACCCTTTGGTACGGCATTGAATATATGTAAGATTAAAGATTGCTGAATGTCTTATAGAATGTATTCAGGAAGAAAAGAACTGTATTGCCGAAGAACTCTATAATTGCAGGAGCAATTCTATCTTCATCAATATTGAGCTCTGAAAGAATAGCTCTGTCATAAAGATCTTTGAGAATACCGTTGCCTTTTGTTGCACCGAGGTCGTTTGTAACATCAGCGATAATCATATGAAGTGCAAGCTCACCTGCAAGATGATTGTATGACATAAGGTCATAAGAAGCAGGATTATCGTTCATACCGTTTGCGATTGCCTTTTCTTCAGCTTTCTTCAGCATTTTTTCTGTTGCATTGAGGAAAACTCTTGCATCAAAGATTTCAGGATTCTTAATAAAATCAACAGCTATATAAACTGTTTTCTTTCCGTTCTCGATAACAATTACTTTATATTCGCTAGAATCGGCGATTCTCTGTGAGATAGCTTCAATTTTACTGTCTTCTACAAAAACAAAGCCTGAGAAAAAGTCTGCAACTTCTTCGGGAGTATCAGCTTCGGCAGCAGCGGCAGCATAAAGAGCTGCGTTTGGCTTAACAGTTGCATCGTCATCAGCAGCAACCATAGCAGCAGCGGCAGCCTCAACAGCAGACGAAAGTTCAGCTGAGTCAAGTGAATCATCAGCGGCCCATGTGGGAACTGCAAAAGAAAGTATCATAATTAATACAAGTGTGAGTGATAAAAGTTTTTTCATAATAATTCCTCCTAGACTTTATGGTTAAATTATACTACAAGAAAAATATAAAAGTCAAGAAGTTTGATGTTTACAAATAACTCGGGACTTTCTCGACAGGAAAAAACAATTCTTCGCTTTAACACTTGACAACAGTGATACTTATATATTATTATAGATAGAAACAATTTGTATTTATACATTAGTATATATAATGAAAGGAGCTAATCAAAATGCTCAAGAACACAGAAAAAACAATGGAAAAGCTCGTTGCTCTTTGCAAAGGCAGAGGTTTTGTATATGCAGGCAGTGAAATTTACGGCGGCCTTGCAAACACATGGGACTACGGCCCTCTCGGCGCAGAGCTCAAGAGTAACATCAAGAAGGCTTGGCTCAAGAAATTCGTTCAGGAAAATCCCTATAACGTAGGTCTTGATTCAGCTATACTTATGAATCCTCAGACTTGGGTTGCATCAGGTCACCTGGGCGGTTTCTCAGATCCTCTTATGGACTGTAAGGAATGTAAGACAAGACACAGAGCTGACAATCTTATCGAAAACTTTGATGGTACCAACGTAGCAGGCTGGTCAAACGAAGAAATGACAGCATATATTAATGAAAAGGGTATCACTTGTCCCGACTGCGGTGCACAGAACTTCACAGATATCCGTCAGTTCAACCTTATGTTCAAGACATTCCAGGGTGTAACTGAAGACAGCAAGAGTGAGCTTTATCTCAGACCTGAAACTGCTCAGGGTATTTTCGTAAACTTTGCTAACATCCAGAGAACAACAAGAAGAAAGATTCC
>JAZRDY010000075.1:0-1841 GCA_045660525.1 Acutalibacteraceae bacterium
GTTTCACGCTTTGAAAAAATCTATCCGATAGTCGATTCTTTCGAAAGTATAATAAACACGCATCTTGATACGCCTGTAAGATGTCAGTTCGTGCATTGGGACGTGCTTAAATGGCATAAAACACATGTAAGACTTTATACAAAAGGTCTTCAGCAGATTGCGGTTGATGATAAAGATGCATCTGCAAAAACTTATGTTAAACTCTGCAATGAGATGGCACTTCTCGGTCATCTGCGTCCGACAATGTTTGACCACAGACATATGACCATTGCTGCAAGACGTGCGTTTTCACCGACAAAAAGATATAGTGAGATAATGATAGATGAATAAGTATAAAATAATTGCAACAGATCTTGACGGAACTCTGCTAAACAGCAGTCAGCATATAAGCGATGAGAACAACGCGGCTATGCAAATTCTTCACGATATGGGTGTTCATATCGTTCCCTCGACAGGCAGAGCGCTCTGGGAAATGCCAAAAGAGGTGCGTGACCATCCGCTCGTTAGATTTATCATACATACCGACGGCGCGACCATCTACGATAAAAAGACAGGCAAGAATATAAATATGCCGATGAACAGGGAAGAGTCAGATAAGATGTTTGATATAATGGAACGTTTTGAAGCGACCACTTCCGTACGCTACGACGGCTATTGTTATTCTGATATAAACGAACATAATATGGAGTTTTATACCTATAACAGTATGAGCGAAACTTATGCAAAGCATTTGTTCAAGTACTCAAAGCCGGTCGAAAACTTCAATGAGTTTTGCAGAAATACTTTACCTGAAATAGATATGATTTGTAGTTTCTTTCATAATGAAGAAGAAAGACAGGAAGCATTTCGTATATTTGATTCACTTCCCGAATATCAGACTGCCTGCTCGGTTGTCAATAATATCGAGGTGTTCTCATCCAAGGCAGGTAAGGGTAAAAGCCTTGCAAAACTTTGTGATATACTCGGTGTTGATATCGCCGATACGATAGCGATAGGCGACTCAACAAATGACAGTGAAGCACTTGAGTACGCAGGCCTCGGTCTTGCAACCGATAACGCATACCCCGAACTCAAAGAAATAGCGGACGAGGTAATCTGCCACTGCGACGAACATATAATGCAGTATATTTTAGAACATTACTATAAATAAAAAATAAAGGATGCCTCTGCATCCTTTATTTTTTTATTCTATATTCAATTCAGGTGGAATATCCAACTCGTGTGGAACAGGTCTGCCGTTTTTCTTTCTCTGTCTTACACATTCGGTAAGCAGATATTCTATTTGTCCGTTAACCGAACGGAAATCGTCCTCTGCCCATGCGGCTATGGCATCATAAAGTTTTGCCGAAAGCCGCAGTGGTACTTGCTTCTTTTCAGCCATATCAATAAAGTGAACCTGAATTTACCACAGGCTGAGCATCGTGATTGCCGCAAAGCACAACGAGAAGATTTGAAACCATAGCGGCTTTTCTTTCCTCATCAAGATTAACAATTTCCTTCTCGTTGAGTCTTTCAAGTGCCATTTCAACCATTCCGACCGCACCGTCAACAATCATTTTTCTTGCATCAATTATTGCAGATGCCTGTTGCCTTTGAAGCATAACAGCCGCAATTTCGGGCGCATAAGCAAGATACGTGATTCTTGCTTCGATAATTTCAAGACCTGCATCTTCAACTTTCGACTGAATTTCATCGCGTATTCTTTTAGCGACAATTTCACTTGAACCGCGAAGTGAACCTTCATCTGCAACACCGTCGCCTGTGGTGTCAACGTTAGGTGCAACGTCATAAGGGTATATTCTTACAATATTTCTAAGTGCGCTGTCACATTGAAGTGAAAG
>JAZRDY010000076.1:0-1575 GCA_045660525.1 Acutalibacteraceae bacterium
CTTTTCCGTAAGAGTTGAAGATGTTCTTGCACTGCTTCCTTTACCGCTTTGAAATGCTTCAATGATTTCTTCTCGGTCGGCGTGATTTTCCATTTCATTAGCGATTGCTTGGGTATCATAAAGAACTGTACCGTCTGTACCAACAACTGTAAAACGGAAAACGCTTGAATCAAAGGTTTCAAAGTATTCAATACCCACCTCGTTAACAGTATCAGCAACAAGTTGAAGTTCTGCTTGCAACTGACTTTGCTGTGAAGTATTGAAATGGTCATAAAGAAAACTTGTTGCAATACCGATGCTTGCGAGTAAAACAACTAATGCTACGGTAAAAATGGAGTGGAATATCTTTTTTCTCATACTTCGTTCTCCAATCTGTATCCGACACCGATTACTGTTTTTATCTGACCACCGGCATTTCCAAGTTTCTGACGAAGAGTTTTGATATGCATATCAACAGTACGTGTTTCACATATGTAATCTACGCCCCATATTTCACTCATCAACTTATCTCTTGAAAATACCATTCCCGGATTTAGCATAAAAAATTTAAGCATTTCAAATTCCTTATGGGTAAGTTCAATTTTTTTACTGTCAGCAATTACTTTATGCTCTTTCTCTTTAAGAGTAATAGCACCAACAGTTATATCATCAATAGGTTCTACTTTTGTTGTGCGACGAAGAACTGCATTCACACGAGCAACCATTTCCATAACACCAAAAGGTTTTACAAGATAATCATCAGCACCTGAATTCAAACCACCGATTTTATCCATTTCTGTGCCTTTTGCTGTAGCCATAATAACGGGGATATCTTTATATTTAGGGTCCGAACGAAGTCTTTTAAGCACTTCAATCCCGTCAAGTTCAGGCATCATAATGTCAAGAACAATAAGCTCAGGTATTTCAGTTTTAAGTGCTTCAAGCATAGAAACGCCGTCAGCAAAACCGCGAGCAGTAAAGCCCGTTTGCTCTAAAGTGTAAACCTCAATTTCGCGGATAGTATTGTCGTCGTCAACACACCAAATCATAAATTACTCTCCTTTATGAATGCCTGTTACAGAAAATTCAACCCATTCTGCTATATTTGTTGCGTGGTCACCTATGCGTTCAAAGTATTTTGCTATCATAAGAAGGTCAATAGCATATTCACCATCTGCATTGCTATCGGTAATCATTTTAATTAAAGTATCTTTCATTTTTTTGAAAGCATCATCAACTATATCATCACGCTCAAGAACGGATTTTGCAAGCTTGACATCCTGTCTTACATAGGCATCGATACTATCAGTTACCATTTTACAAGTTGCTTCAGCCATAAGCTTGAAATCATCAAATTCCGCACCTGTTTTTCCATTGAGGAAAGGTATAATCTCTGCAATATCCTCTGCCTGGTCTCCGATTCTTTCCATATCAGTTATCATTTTGAGAGCCGCCGAAATTACACGAAGGTCTTTTGCAACAGGTTGTTGTTGAAGTAAGAGCTTCAGACAAATGGATTCAATTTCTCTTTCCATGCGGTCAATTTCGTGACCTTGTGATTTTGCTTTTTCAGCACTCTCTAAATCACCGTTTAGC
>JAZRDY010000077.1:0-11083 GCA_045660525.1 Acutalibacteraceae bacterium
AATTTTATTGTACATATAATTGTGATTAAAGTCAATATATTCCTTTGAAATATAATAAAATTAATTTATTTCTTACTATTGAAAACAACTCCTTTTTAATATATAATTATAAGTTAGATAACAATAAAATTCGGGAGATAACAAATGAAAGAAAAAGTAATAGTTGTCGGTGCAGGTGCGGCAGGTCTTATGGCTGCAGGTACTGCTGCCGAAAGAGGTTTTGACGTCCTCTTAATCGAAAGAAATGACAAGGTCGCAAGAAAGGTTATGATTACGGGTAAGGGTCGCTGTAATGTGACTAATAACTGCAATCTTATCAACGACCTTATTGCCAACGTACCCACCAACGGCAGATTTTTATACGGTGCATTTTCAAAGTTTATGCCCTCAGATACTATAGATTTCTTTGAAGATATGGGTGTGCCTCTCAAGGTTGAAAGAGGCGACAGAGTGTTCCCTGTTTCAGATAAGGCTGTGGATATAGTCGATGCACTCAATGCCTATTCTCAGGATGCAGGTGTTAAGCGTATCAAAGGCAGAGTAACAGAACTTATTATTGAAGATGGCAAGATGAAAGGCGTTAAAACCGAAGAGGGAGACGAGTACACTGCCGATAAAGTGATTATCGCAACAGGCGGTAAGTCATATCCTCTTACAGGCTCAACCGGTGACGGATATGAATTAGCTAAGCAGGCAGGTCACACTATTGTTGACCTTAAGCCATCACTTGTACCCCTTAACTGTCACGAAGGCTTCTGTATGGATTTGCAGGGTCTGTCACTTCGTAATGTTGAGATTACAGTTATGGATATGGACTCATATAAAGAGGTTTACAAGGATTTTGGCGAAATGCTCTTTACGCACTTTGGTGTGTCGGGGCCGCTGATTCTTTCAGCAAGCTCACATATGAAAGATATCCGTGAGAGAAAGTACGAGATTCATATTGACCTTAAGCCTGCTCTTTCCTATGAACAACTCGACAAGAGAATTCAGAGAGACTTCCTCGAAAATGCAAATAAAAACTTTATAAATGCTCTCGATGCACTTCTTCCCAAGAAAATTGTTCCCATTATTGTGAAGCTCACAGGCATCAAGCCCTCAACTAAGGTAAATCAGGTAACCAAGGAAATGAGAGCTAAGCTTGTGAATATTCTCAAGGATTTAAAGGTTACAGTTATGTCTTTCAGACCTATTGAAGAGGCTATTGTGACTTCCGGTGGTGTAAGCACTAAGGAGCTTGATCCGAAAACTATGCAGTCCAAACTCGTTGAAGGTCTTTATTTTGCAGGTGAGGTTATTGACGTTGATGCATATACAGGCGGATTTAACTTGCAGATTGCTTTTTGAACGGGTATGTGTGCGGCGAACAGTTTGTAAAAGTGAGGAGTTAGGAGTGAGGAGTTAGGAGTTTGAAAACAAATAACTTCGCATTTTTGGTTACTTTTTGTGCGATAGCAAAAAGTAACGCCTCGCGGCGAGCGGAAGTAAGGAAAATTATAAATGTAGTGTAGGTGCGTCGCCTGCGTAGTAGGTTGAAAACCAAGTAGCCCATGGGGCTACGCTACAACATATAACTGTAGGGATACGGTGTGCCGTGTCAGAAAGTTAATGAATTGACCTACGGTTATGAATTGGCTTACGCCATGAATTGAAGCAAACTTCATGAATTGCACCTATGGTGCATTAATTAAAGATTAGGAGAAATATTATGAGTATAATCAACGTTGCTATTGACGGGCCTGCAGGTGCAGGTAAAAGTACTATTTCAAGAGCTGCTGCAAAAGAGATGGGATATATCTACATTGATACCGGTGCTCTTTACAGAACAGTGGGACTTAATGCTTTAAGAAAAGGCGCAGATATCAATAACCCTGAGTCTGTTATTGCTACTCTTACAGACGACCTTAAGGTTGAGCTTCGTTTTATTGACGGTGAGCAGAGAATGTTCCTGAATGACGAAGATGTGTCTGATAAAATCAGAACTCCCGAGGTTTCATCCGCGGCTTCTGTTACTTCGGCAGTGCCCGAAGTTAGAAAGTACCTCTTTGATTTGCAAAAAAATCTTGCAAAAAATAACAACTGTATTATGGATGGCAGAGACATCGGTACAGTTGTGCTTCCCGATGCAAAGGTGAAAATTTTCCTTACTGCGTCACCCGAAGCAAGAGCAAAGAGAAGATATGACGAGCTTATCGAAAAGGGTATGGATGTAAAATATGATGACGTTTTAGCTGATATGATAAAGCGTGACTACGACGACTCACATAGAGCCATTGCTCCCTTAAAGCAGGCTGATGACGCAATTTTAGCCGATACCAGCAGCAACACACTCGAAGAGTCAATCGCATTAATAATTAAGATAATTAAGGACAATATATAAGTGGTGACAGCAGTTGCCTAAACTTATATTGGAGTCGGTAAAATTGCATTTTGATTATGAAAAGAAAGAGGACAGAGGATTTTATAAAATCGCAGTGCCTTTGATAAAAGCTTATGCCAATGCGCATTTCAATATCAGGTGCTATGGCAAAGAAAATATTCCCCAAGAAAAAAGCAAGCTTATTATAGCCTGCAACCACATTTCTTTTGCGGACCCTGCCGTGATAATCAGCCACTTTCCTTATTCGATACACTTTATCGCAAAGAGCGAGCTGTTTGAAAATCCCGTTACGGCTTTCTTTCTGAGTAATCTTAATGCTTTTCCTGTCAGAAGAGGACTGAGCGACAGAGATGCACTGAAATATGCCTGCAAAATCCTCGATGATAACAAAATTTTAGGCATATTTCCCGAGGGTAGACGTGTGCGCTCAGCTGTGCCCGAAAAAGCCAAAAGGGGAGTAGCTTTTATTGCGAGACGCACCGGTGCAGATGTTTTGCCGGCATCTCTTTATCTTGACCCTAAAGAAGATGTTTTACGCCCGAAGCTGACTTTAAGATTCGGCAGGGTACTGAAAAACAGTGAACTTTTTGACGGGGAGAATGATAAAAGTGAGGAGTTGCAGATTGCATCGGAAAATATAATGAACACTATTGAAAAACTCTGGGAGAAGAAACATGGAAATTCATGTAGCTGAAACGGCGGGCTTTTGTTTCGGTGTAAACAGAGCCGTTGATATTATTTATAAAATGCTCGGTGAAGGTAAAAAAGTTTGTACCCTTGGGCCTATTATCCATAACCCTCAGGTTATTGAGGATCTACAGGAAAAAGGTGTAAGAATCATATCGGATGTTTCTGAAGTACCCGACGGTTATGAGGTTGTTATCCGTGCTCACGGTGTGACAAAACAGACTATCGAAAGTCTGGAATCTTCAGGCGTAAGCTATACCGATGCCACTTGTCCCTATGTGCTGAAAATTCACAGAATTATCAAAGAACAGACAAATGAAAGTGATATAATTTTAATTGCAGGTGACGGTGAGCATCCTGAAGTAAGAGGGTTTTCCAGTCATTGCAAGGGTGAGTATTATACTTTTAAAAATGAAGAAGAACTTGTAAAAATACTTTCCGATAATGATAATTTCGAAAATAACCGCATTTTTTTACTTGCACAAACAACTTTTTCCGTAAAAGAGTGGAAAAAATGCTTAAAAATTATTGAAAAACTATGTACAAATCAGATTTATTTTGATACAATATGTAGAGCTACCCAAGAAAGACAGGATGAAGCAGGTGCTTTGTCACAGTGGGCGGATGTGATGCTGGTTATCGGCGGAAATTTCAGCTCAAACACTGTCAAACTGAAAAATGTCTGCGAAGAAAATACAAAGACATATCTCATAGAGAGGGTTGAAGATTTGCAGCCTATTGACTTTTCGGGTTGCAATAAAATTGGTATAACAGCAGGGGCATCCACACCTGCACGAATTATAAAGGAGGTTAAAGTTATTATGACAGAGAACTTTAACGAAATGCAAACAAATAAATCGAAGGAGACACAGGATCAGGAGCTTTTCTTAGCTGCAGTAGACAGCATGGATAATACAAGCACAAGTCAGAACGTAGTTGGCGTTGTTGTTAGTATCGCGCCCAACGAGATTCAGGTTGATATCGGCAGAAAGTATGCCGGCTTCATTCCCAGAGACGAATACAGTAACGACCCCACAGCTGACCCCATGCAGGAACTCAAGGTTGGCGACAAGCTTAACCTTACCATTATGTCAACAAACGACAATGAAGGCACAATGAAGCTTTCAAAGCGTATCTATGACAGAAAGTCATCATGGCAGAACATCCTCAACGCTAAGGAAACAGAAGAAGTTCTTGAAGCAGTTGTTGCTGAAGTTGTTAAGGGTGGCGTTATCGTTTATCCCATGGGCTCAAGAGTATTCATCCCTGCTTCACTTACAGGTGTTGCAAGAGGTGAAGAGCTTGACGTGCTTCTCAAGCAGACAGTTAAGTTCAGAATTATCGACATCGATGACAGAAAGAGACGCGTTATCGGTTCAATCCGCAGCGTAACAAATGAAGCTCGCAAGGCTGCTGCAGATGCATTCTGGGCAACAGCTGAAGAAGGCAAGACATACACAGGTACTGTAAGATCACTTACAAACTACGGTGCATTTGTTGATCTTGGCGGCGTTGAAGGTATGATACATATCTCAGAGCTCGCTTGGACAAAGATTAAGCATCCTTCAGAAATCGTTAACGTTGGTGACACTGTTGAAGTTTACATCAAAGCTATCGAAGTTAAGGATGACGAAAAGAAAAAGATCTCACTTGGCTACAAGAAGATCGAAGACGATCCCTGGCAGATTTTCACAAGCAAATATGCAGTAGGCGATATCGCTGACGTTGAAATCCAGGGTCTTGCAACATTCGGCGCATTCGCTAAGATTGTTGAAGACGTTAAGGGTCTTATCCACATTTCACAGATAGCTGACAGACACATCGCTTCTCCCAAAGAAGTTCTTACAATCGGCGACGTTGTTAAGGCTAAGATTACAGAAATCGACTACGACAGAAAGCGCGTAAGCCTTTCAATCCGTGCTCTTATCGAAAAGGACGAGAACACAGAAGTTGAAAACTTTGAAGAATATGCCCCCGCTGCAGAAGCAACAGTAGAAGAAGCTGTTGAAGCTGCTATCGAAGCTGCAGATGCTGAATAATTAAAATTTTGCACCCTATCTCTCAGGTAGGGTGCTGTTTTTTTACGTGGAAGGTGGCTCCGCGAAAGCACCTCTAGAGGTGCTTTCCGAGTACGCCCCGTCGGGGCGTACTCGTACCGGGCTTTGCCCGGTGGCGGAGCCACCCGCCTTGCCAAACAGACTCCCTTACCGTTTTTGTTGACAAAAGTTTTGAATTAAGGTATAATTAAATGTAATTTATATTGAAGGAGGCAGTATTTATGGAAAGCAACAGCAAAAATTCAAAGCTCAGAGCTATATCTGTCAAAGCTTTGCAGACAGTTCCTTTGGTGCTTACGGTGCTTACCGTTGTGCTGTGCCTCATATTTATAGTCAAAAATGATATAACACTTAAAAATATCGACAATCTGACCTCATATTTTACCGGCGGAACCTTGACAGTCGCTCTTTTATTTATAGTTATTCACGTTGTTAAATCAGCCGCCTTGCTTGTTTCACCTGTAATACTTTATGTTTTGGCAGGAATGGTCTTTGATAATTTATGGGTGGCGCTGATTGTTGGTTTTATTGGCTCATTTCTGAGTCTTATTATGCCTTATTATCTCGGCAGATTTCTCGGTTTAGATGCTGTCAATGCATTGAAAAAGCGATTCAAGGCAATAGAAAAAATCGACGGTTTTACAGAAAAAAATGCTTTTGGTATAGTGTTTATCTGCAAGGTGGGAGCTATAATGCCCTCAGACCTCAACAGCCTTGTTTTCGGCGCAATGAATCTGCCTTTCGGAAAATACTTCCTTTCCTCAAACATCGCATTGATTATTCTCGATATTCTGTGGACTCTTCTTGGCTATTACGGAAGCCTCACAGATCCGCTGTCATATCTTTACATATTGCCTGCATTTATTATGGCAATTATCGGTACAATATATATAGGTCACAATGCAAAAAAGACAGCTGACAAAAAAAGCAATACTGAAGCTGAATAAAATCATCCTCCTTTTATAGGAGGACTTTTTGTTGCAAAGAGAATAATAGTATGCTATATTATAACCGTAAAGAAAAAACAGGAGGGAAATTATGAACAGCATTATCAGTTCTTTTACAACGATTATAATGGCGGCACTGACTTTTTTCGGCCTTGTAATCACACCGTATGATGAGCCTATTGATAAAATCAATGGCGGTGATCCTTATATAATTGAGGATGACTCGGGCTGCTATTATACTTTCACAACAGGTGGCGGTATTGATATTTTTCAGATTGAGAGCTTTGACACTATAAACGTCACAAGACAAAAGACAATCTTCTGGGCAGGTGAGCACGGTACCGACGGAGATATATGGGCACCCGAGATACACAAATTCGGCAACAGATGGTATATTGTAGCCACTGCGAAATTCAAAAGAGATGCTGTGCCTGCCGGCAAAATGCCGTATATCATATTCAATAAAAACAACGATAATGACGACTATTACCGATATTCCTTTGTGCTCGAGAGCAAAACTGAAGACATCTTCGGTGAATACGAGTTCAAGGGTATCATCGCCCCTGACGGCTTGAGCAATCTTGACGGTACCTATCTTAAGAAAGACGGTAAGCTCTATTTTGTGTGTGCGGCATATATGAAGGTTGCTTATCAGAGCATATACATCTGCGAGATGGAAAATCCTTATACCCTTAAGACTGACTCAAAGGGCAGACACATAATTCAGAAGCTTTCTTCGCCCACATATTCCTGGGAGAAAAACGGCTGGGATGTCAACGAGGGCCCGGCTGTACTTTATAAAGACGACGATATTTTTATTGTGTATTCCGCAAGCGGTTACAGTACGGGCAAGTATTGTATGGGTATGCTGACTCTTGAGGGTGACAATGTTATGAAAAAAAGCAGCTGGAACAAATCTCCCGTGAGAGTAAGCTATCATAATCCCATAAAAGAGATTTACTCTGCCGGTCACTGCAGCTTTATACACAGAGATAACGGCGACATTTATATGGTGTACCATGCCAACAAGACCCAAGACTTTGCCGAATCTCCGCGACTTACACATATCAAAAAGGTTGAGTTCGCTTTCGGTATGCCTATATTCATCTGAAAAAATGCACAGCAAGTCTGTGCATTTTTAATTTGTTAATCGAATTTTCAGCATTTTTTTACAAAATGACATTATTGATTAATTTTGCCGATAATGTTAATATTATATTATGATAACGAAAGAGGGTGAAAGGCTTGAAAAAAATAATATCAGTTATTCTGTGTGTCATACTTCTTGTTTTCAGTTGTATTATGCCTTGTTCGGCCTCTTATTCAATTTCGTCAGAATCTGCTTATCCATATGTTTTTATTCCCGGTATGGTTGGTTGGGGAACAGAGTATAAGTATTATGATGAGTTTCCTTATTGGGGCGGCGGCTTTAAAATAGGCCAGACCGACAGCATTTTATCGGTGTTTGAAAATATCGGCATAGAGGTTTATGCGGCCAACCCGGGACCTTTCAACAGCGCTTGGGACCGTGCCTGTGAGGTTTATGCCTCTCTTACGGGCAGTGTCGTTGATTATGGTGAAGCTCATTCCAAAAAGCACAATCACGAGCGTTACGGTTTTTCATATGAGGGTAAAGCTCTTATGGGTGAGCCTTGGAATTTGCAGGATAAAATCAATCTGCTTGGTTACTCTTTCGGCACTGAAGTTGCGAGACTTCTGATATCGCTTCTTGCTTTTGGCAATGAAGACGAATTAAATGCCACGGGCAGTGAAACAAGTGAACTGTTTAAAGGCGGTCATAACTGTGTCAATGCCTGCATAACTCTTTCAGCTCCACACAACGGCACTCCTTTGGCAAATGTTTTGGTAGATACTAAGGTACCGATGATGCTGTTGGCAACACTGTTTCATTTTATCGGTTGCACTTTCGGCAACAATATAGGTCCCGTTTCTCTTCAGCTGAGCCATTTCGGAATAACTCCGAAGCAAGGTTATAAGCGAGCTGAATTTGATTTGCCTAAACTTTATAACTACTATAATTCAAACGATAACTGCGGATACGATATGACTTTAAGAGGTGCGAGGGAGCTTAACGAATTAATAAAAATGTCACCCGATACATATTATTATTCTTTCAGTACCTATTCCACAGTTACCAATGAAGAAACAGGCAAGCAGAACATTGTCGGCAATACCAACTGGATGTTCAGACCTACCTCGCTTATATTGAAAGGCCTCGAGGGTCTTGTGATTGACGGAGTAAAGCTTACGGGAGAGTGGGCACTTCACGATGGTGTTATCCCCGTTGCCTCTTCAAAATACCCTGATGTTGATGAGGCTTTTGCCAAAAGCTATGAGGAAGTAATAAAGGCAAAAGAAAAAATCGAAACAGGCATATGGTATTATATGGAGCCTATTTTCAAGATGGATCACTTTGATTTCTGCGGAATTGAAGATTTCCCCACAACAATGGAAGATTTCTATTCAGAGCTTATTGAAACGGTAAATAAACATTCGCAATAAAAAACTGACAGCTGATGGTTAATTGGCTGTCAGTTTTTGACTCTAAACCATTGATTAAGCCGATAAAGTATGATAAAATAAATAAGTTAAATATAAATTGAAAGGACGACACGTATGAAGAAGATTACCCCCAACAGTACCCTTAAAGAAGTTATGGCTACTCCCGTTGGTAATGACCTTATTAAAATGGTTGCTTACCATACAGGCATACCCGATAAAGTTATTCACAACCCTCTCACAGGTATGATCAAGCTCAAGCTTATTCCAAAGCTTTTAGGCGACAAGATGCCTCTTGAAACTATTGAGCATCTTTGCAACCTGCTTTCATATACACCCGAAAAGGTTATCACCAAAGATGAGGTTGATCCCAAGTGGTGGAAAGAATCAGTTATCTATCAGATTTATCCCCGTTCATTTATGGACTCAGACGGTGACGGTATCGGCGACCTTCAGGGTATTATTTCAAAGCTCGACTATCTTAAAGAGTTAGGCGTTGACGTACTCTGGCTCAGCCCTATCTACGATTCACCCAACGATGATATGGGTTACGATATCCGCGACTATAAAAAGATTATGACCGAGTTCGGTACTATGGACGACTTCGACAAGATGCTCGAAGAAATACATAAGCGCGATATGAAGCTTGTTATGGACCTTGTTGTTAACCACACCTCAGATGAGCACGAGTGGTTCCAAAAGGCTCTTGCAGGCGACGAAAAATACAAGAACTACTATATGTTCCGTAAGGGTAAGGCTCCCGGTGTGCCTCCCAACAACTGGTCATCAGTATTTTCAGGCTCAGCGTGGAATTACTATCCCGAGCTTGACGAGTGGGCACTTCACATCTTCTCAAAAAAGCAGATGGACCTCAACTGGGAAAACCCCGAAATGCGTGCAGAAGTTGCCGAAATGGTTTGCTGGTGGCTTGAAAAAGGCGTTGACGGTTTCAGAATGGACGTTATCAATCTTATCTCAAAGGTTGAGGGTCTGCCCGAGGGTAATGCTCTTGTAGGCGAGTTTATCGGTTACGGCGGCGAACACTATTTCTGGGGTCCGAGACTTCACGAGTATCTCCACGAACTCAACGAAAACTCATTCAAGAAGTACCCCGAATCATTCTGCGTTGGTGAGACGGGCGGTATCGGCGTTGAAATGGCAAAGTACCTTGTAGACGACTCACGTGAAGAAATCAGACAGACTTTCCTTTTCGATCAGCTTGAAATTCCCGGCAAAATGAGATGGGACGATTATAAATACGACCTTAAATATCTCAGAAATCACTTCATCGACTTCCAGACAGAGCTCAAGGGCTCATCATGGCCTGCACTTGTTATCGAAAACCACGATAACCCCCGTATGGTTTCAAAGGTTAATCCCGATCCCAAATTCAGAAATGCTGTTTCAAAAGTTATCGGTGCACTTCTTCTTACAGGCAGAGGCACACCCTATATTTTCCAAGGTGAAGAGCTTGGCATGATGAACTGCGCGTTTAACGATATTTCAGAAATGCGTGATGTTGAATCAATCAACAAGTTCGCTGAGCTTCAGGAAAAAGGCAAGACCAAGGCAGAAGCATGGGCTACAATTCTTGCAGGTAGCCGCGATAACTCAAGAACACCTATTCCCTGGAATGACGGTGAAAACGGTGGTTTTACAACAGGTACTCCCTGGATAAGACTCAACGGCGACTACAAAGAGTGTAATGCTACAGCTCAGATTGCTGACCCTGCAAGCCCCTATAACTACTACAAGGCACTTATGGCACTTCGTAAGCAATATAAGGCAACTCTTGTTTACGGCGACTTCAAGCCTCTCAAGACTGATGACAAGACCTATTGTCTTTATAGAGAAAGTGCTGAGGGCAAGTTCTATATTGAAATGAACCTTACTGAAAATCAGCTTTCAAGACCGAGAAATGCTGAGGGTGAGTGTGTGCTTTCAAGCTATCTTGCTCCTGCGCCCACACTTCGTCCTTATGAAGTGAATATTTATAAAGTAAAATAAATGAAGCTGAATATTCTCCGAAACCTTAATTGGATTCGGGGAATATTTGATTTATAAGCCCCCTAAAAATATAAACATTGACATAATAGCAATAATTTGATAAAATCAATGAGTAATTTGCCGAAATACAGAGAACCTAATTTGTGCGGCAATATAAGAAAGGAAGTTTTTATGAAACAGAGATTACTTTCATCAGCAATAATTATTTTTTTAGTGGCGGTTGTTATTGCTCAGTGTATTGGTATCAGTAAGATTGAATCTGAAAAACAACAGCCTACCGAAGAAGTTACCGAACAGGTTGCTGCTACTGTGCAGACAACAGTTCAGCCTCAACCTCAGACTACAACTCAGCCGCAGGTTACGCAGCCAACACAGAAAGTTACTGAAAACAATGCTGTTACTGCTCCCTCGGACTCTGCCGAAACAGAAAAGGGCAAGCCTGAAAGTACTAAAGAGATAATCGATCAGTATACACTTCTCGTTGA
>JAZRDY010000078.1:0-11145 GCA_045660525.1 Acutalibacteraceae bacterium
TAAAAAGCTCCAACAATTTCAAAAAAGATAAATTTATGGGACTTTACGGTCTTCCTCTTCTGAATTTCGGTTACAACTTCCTGCCTCACGGTGTTTCGGAAGAAATTATAAAAATCGGCTATTCAAATCCCCTTATGGCAATGAGCAACATCGGTATTCTTAACGGTCAGCACTTTGCCCTTTGCGGAAATGAGCCGACAGACGCATTTATGTCGGGTGCCGTCAAATACAAACCGTTTGTGCTCCTTACCGCGACAACATACAAGAAAGTTATTACCCTTTCGATGTGTGTAAGAGGAAACGATGAAGATAAGCAGATTGTAAAAAAATTCTTTGATCTTATGGAAAAGAATATAAACACACTTATATGCTAAAAAAAGACGCCCGTAGGCGTCTTTTAATTTACCACTTATTTTCTACGTATTCGCAGAATGTATAGAGGTCTTTGATTTCGAGCTTTGTGCCGTCATCAAGAGTTACATCACCGTTCCACCAGCCGTGAACCTGATGTGTGTGCATTCTCGCAATGCCGAGGTTCATATCTGAGTGGTGGTCAAATGTGGGCTTCATTGTCAGATTAAATCTGCCATCTTCTGAAATAAACTTCCACTCGTTCATATATTTATCGGGCTTGGGGAATACTTCAACGTCAACAGCGCCGAATTTGTGAGCCTTGCCGTCATAGAAAAGGCAGGTTTCGGTTGCATTGCTTTCGTCGCCGATTGCCCATGTGATTTCAAAGCCAAAGAGATGCTTTTCGCCGTTAGCATCTGTGATGAACTGTGAGCCGTTACCCCAATACCAAACCATCTTGTGGGGTGTGTTTACACGACCCCAGTCAAGAGCACAGAAAGCAGTATCCTTTGAGAAGGTATAAACCTCATCGCCGAACTTATATGTACCTTCGCAGGGCATACAGTTCTGCTTGGTTGTCATAAAGAATTTCTTGTTGTCACCGGGGAAGGGGAGAACAGTTGTGATGTTTTCAAGGCCGGGCATAATATCCATATTGAATTCACATTCAACCATCTTGCCTTTAAGGGGCATTTTAAACCAAAGGCGTCTTGTGGTTTCTTTGGTATCGAAGTCAAATTCGGCTTTGCCGATTTTATCTTTATATCTGTTGGGTACGTCGCCCTTGGGTGGAGGAAGATGCTTTTTACCGCCAAGATAAAGTTGAGTTGCATCTGCGATAGTTTTACCTTCTTTAAGGTCGATGAGCTTAGCCGCAACATAACCGCCAATGCCGATGTTAGCAAAGCTGAGCTGTACCATATATTTGTCGTCCTGAATCTGATAGAAGTCCCATTCTTTTTTACTCATGGGGCTGCCCTTTTTTACGTAATCTCTGTTGTATTCAAAGACATTGTGTCTTGCCCAGCCTTTAGCTAAAAGTGTGCCGTCGGGAGCGAGAAGGGGAGTGCTTTCGGTATACTCAGTCTGCTTTGATTTTTCTTTCCAGTCTTTAAAAGGGACATAGGTTCTTGGTGTTTCCATATTCATATATTCTCCTATCTTAATAGTATGGTGATATTGTAACAGATTTTATTGAGTAATTCAATGTTTTTGTTTAAATTTAATAGCAATAGTAAAAAAAGTATGATATAATACCCTTATAAAATTTGAAAGAGGAGATAAAATGAAAACTTTAGAAAAAATCAAGGCTTCTGAAGAAAAAGAACTCAGGAAGCTTAAAACAAGGCAAAGCAGAGGGAATTATGTCGGTTATTTCGGAATGCTGTTGTTCCTTGTTGCATTTGTTAATATCTTAGACGAGGTTACAAGTAATCTGTCGGTATCAGTTCAATCTTCGTTTGTAACTGAATTTTTTGTTGACCGTGGACTTTTCGGAAAGACTTATACCTTTGAAGAGGGCCTGTCACTTCACACTTCAATCAGCATTATCAGCTATGTTTTCGGTGTTATCACACCTTTTTATAAGGCTCTTGCCGACAAGTGGGGCAGAAAGCCACTCTTTGCTATATCGACAATAGGTATGAGTATCGGTCTTTTCACCATTTATTTTTCACCAAACTACATAGTTTTCCTTATAGGTTATGCCATAATCGGTTTCTTCTTTGCTCACGATATACAGATTATATATATCCTCGAAGAAGCACCTGATAAATTCAGAGCTATGATTTACAGTGTACTCAAGAGCCTTGGCATTTTCGGTGTTGTGTGCATACCTATGCTGCGTAATGCTCTTATGGGTAACGACCCCACCAAGTGGAGAACAATTTTCCTTGTACCCGCTGTTGCAGGTCTTATCGGCGCGGTACTCGTTATTGTTTTTGCTAAAGATACAAAAGTATTTATCAATGACAGAATAGCATATCTTTCAATTCCTTATGACGTGCGTCAGGAGGAAAAGAGACGACTCAAAGAAGAAAAGAAAGCTCAGCGCAATCAGTCGGGTGTATTCAATGCGGTGAAATATATCTTCTCGCGTAAGGATACCAAGCTGCTTATTATTGCTCATATTATCTTTGATGCGGGTATGCCTGCCATTGCTCTTTATTATGAATCATCAATGCACATCGCAGGTATGAGTACCGAGGATATAACCAAGTCGATGTTTGTGCTGCCGATAGTATACGCAGTGCTGACACTTTTTTCGGGTTTTGTTGCCGACCTTATAGGCAGAAAGAAAACAATTTTAATTGCAGGCGTTTTCTGCAGTATAGGTTTTATCCTTTTCGCTGCAGGTATTAATAATCTTTGGAACCCCTATTTTATCGGCGGACTCTGCGGTCTTTATCAGGGATGTTATTGGATAGGCAGAGACTATATGAATATTATGATGACCGAAAAGGTACCGACAGACATAAGAGCTTCGGTTGTGGGTGCAGAGGGACTTCTGCTTATAATCGGTCTTGCCGTAGGTTATCTTGCCGTGATTATCGGTATGCTGTTTATCCCTGTATGGCTGACCTGTCTTATAGTTGCAATTCCCTGTGTAATAGTTTCAGTAATTATTCTTATATTAAAAGTTAAAGAGTCAAAGGGTGCAAACCTTGACGAGATAGGAGAAACAGTATGATTAAACATATAGTAATGTGGAAATTTAAAGATGAAGCTGAGGGTTGCAGCAAGGCAGAAAATATCGCTAAGGTTAAAGCTATGCTTGAGGCTCTGCCCCAAAAAATAGACTTCATCCGTGAGATGCAGGTCAATGTGAATGTAAATCCTAAAGAGGGAATGTATGATGCTGTGCTTATAAGTATGTTTGATTCTCTCGAGGATGTTGAAAGATACAGAGTGCATCCCGAGCATAAAAAGATTTCATCATTTGTTGCTCTTATCAGAGAGGGTAGAGCAAGTGTTGATTATCAAATCTGAGTGAAACAAAAAATTGGGAAATTATTACATTTTTGTAACTTTTCAGCGACAAAGTCAGGCACCTTGTCGCTGAATTTTATCTGTAAAAACAGTGATTTTATTCGCTGAACATATAACAAGGTGAGCGGGCATTCACTTTAAGAGACTAAAAAGCAGGTTCGTTAACAATTAATTAAAAGTTTTAACAAATTCATAATGTGTTTTTTAGTCTCATTTAATATTTTAACAATTGTTTAACTTTGACAAATTTACTCGACTAAAAAGATGATTTATGTTACAATTACTACATCATTTCAGTGATATGTTTCACTAATATTACTCGATGAATTTTATTTGTAAAGGAGAATTAGTTTTGAAAGCAAACGAAAGCGTAAAAAACTATGCAGCCTCTGTCAGAATGTACACAAACTACACTGTCAGAGAAATCAAAAAAATGTGTAAAGAAATCGGCCCGAGACCTGCCGGTAGCGAAAGCGAAAAAAAGGCTCAGGAATACATCACAGAACAGATGAAAACTTGCGCTGATGAAGTAACAATGGAACCCTTTAAACTTGCACCTAATGCGTTTATGAGTTTCATTAAAATCTGTGGCTCATTCCTCATCCTCGCTGTTGTATTCTCAATGGTAGGTGTTCTTGCATCTATCCCCGCACTTCAGTATGTAAGTATTGCTCTTACAGCAATTTCATTCATTTGCCTTGTAATGGAATTCCTTATGTATAAGCCTTTCTACGACGCACTCTTCCCCAAGAAGACATCTCACAATGTAATCGGTGTTAAGAAAGCAACAGGCGAACTCAAGCAGAGAATCATCTTCAGCGGTCACGTTGACTCATCATTCGAGTGGACATATACTCACCTCGGCGGTGCAGTGCTTCTTTATATCTGCGGTATTTATGCAGTTGTTTCACTTGTAGGCGTATGTCTCATCAACATTTTTGATGCATTTAATGTATTTGCTGATGGCTCAACAATCGACACAGTACTTTTCTGGGCTCAGCTCGGTCTTGCTCCCGGTGGTATCGTGGCTATCTGCTTCGTAAACTTCAAGCGCTGCGTTGAGGGTGCAAACGACAACCTTACAGGTACATTCGGTTCAATCGCTATCCTCAAATATCTCAAAGACAATGATATTAGCTTTGAGCACACAGAAGTTGTTGCTATTTCAGCAGGCTCAGAAGAATCAGGTCTTCGCGGTTCAAAGGCTTATATGAAAGCTCACAAAGACGAACTCAAGGATGTTCCCACCGTATTCATCGGTCTTGAAACATTCAGAGATTATGAAGATATCGCTATTTATGAGCGTGATATGACAGGTACAGTTAAGATGGATAAGGGTGCTTGCACTCTTATGAAGAAAGCCGGCCTTGAAGCAGGTCTCGATCTTCCTTATTCATCAGTTTATATGGGTGCATCTGATGCTGCTGCAGTTCAGCAGGCAGGCACAGCTGCTGTTACACTTGCTGCTATGAACCCCGGTCCTCCGAGATATTATCACACAAGAGGCGACGTTGGTGACAACATGGATATGAAGACAGTTGAAAAGTGTCTTGAAATCGCACTCAATGCTCTGTTTATCTATGACGAAGAAGGCTATAAGAAAGACTATATGGAATAATTAAAAAAAGGCGGACAGAGATGTCCGTCTTTTTTAATGCAGAATGCAGTATTGCGATTAAGCTTTGATAAAACGGGCAGTGGGCATCCGCAACTTTAAGGAGGCTGTTCTTCTTTTTTCTTTTACGTTCTGCGTTTGAGCGGCGGCTCCATCAAATCGCTTTGCGATTTGCGAGTATGCCTTGAGGCATACTCGAGCCGAACGCAGTTCGGCTATGGAGCCGCCGCGCCCACTTTTGAATTAAAATATTTTTATTTTGCTATTGCAATTCATATAAGGGTGTGCTATAATCATTGCAACAGTTTAAACTTTTAAAGCTTTAAACGAATAAAGCTGTTTTTGAAAGGCAGATTTATCTTTGAAAATCAAGGTTGATGTTGACCTTAGTTTATAAAAGGTGTATAATTACACCTAATATTCAATTAAAAAAGATGGTGACTAATTATGGTATCAATGGAAATGTATGAGCTTGGTGCAAAAAGCTCAGTAATCAGAGAAATATTTGAATTCGGAAAGAAAAGAGCCGCAGAAATCGGCAAGGAAAATGTTTATGATTACAGCCTCGGTAACCCCAGTGTACCCGCGCCTGAAAAAGTAAACGAAACAATCAGAAAGCTCACTCAGGAGTTATCACCTTGCGAGCTTCACGGTTATACTTCAGCAGTGGGTGATAATGCAACAAGAACAGCTATTGCTGAAAATCTTAATGAACGTTTCGGCACAAATTTCACAATGAATAACCTCTATATGACTTGCGGTGCAGCAGCTTCACTTTGCATCACTTTCAGAGCTCTCACAGAAAAAGACGACGAGGTTATTATCTTCGCGCCTTATTTCCCTGAGTATAAGGTGTTTATCTCTGCGGCAGGTGCAAAGCCTGTTGAGGTTAAGTGCAAGGCAGAAGACCTGACAATCGACCTTGAAGCTTTTGAAAAAGCAATCACTCCCAACACAAAGGCAGTTGTTCTCAACTCACCAAACAATCCCAGCGGTGTTGTTGTCAGCGAAGAAATAGTTAAGGTTATGTGCGCTATACTCGAAAAGAAACAGAAAGAGTACGGCAAGAGCATTTTCCTTGTATCAGACGAGCCTTACCGTGAGCTTGTTTACGGTGATGTAAAGGTGCCGTATCTTACAAAGTACTACAACAATACAATCGTTTGCTATTCATTCAGCAAGTCACTTTCACTTCCCGGCGACAGAATCGGTTATATTCTTGTACCAAACGAGGTTGAAAACTTTGAGCTTATCTATAAGTCAGTCTGCGGTGCAGGCCGAAGCCTCGGCTATGTTTGTGCCCCCTCAATGATGCAGTTTGTTGTCAGAGAGTGCGTAGGTATGACCGGCGATATTTCAGCTTATAAGATGAACAGAGACATTCTTCTCGAAGCATTTGACGAATGTGGTTTTAAAACAGCAAAGCCCGACGGTGCCTTCTATCTGTTTATGAAATCTCCCATTGAATCAGCCGAAGAATTCTGCGAGAGTGCTAAAAAATACGATTTACTCTTGGTACCCAGCGACTCATTTGGTTTCCCGGGATACGTAAGAATTTCATACTGCGTATCAACTGAAATGATCAAGCGCTCACTTCCCAAGTTTAAGGAATTGGCAAAGGAATACAATCTTATATAAAGTAGAGTGAATACCATGGACAAACTCATTGAAGCCAGAAAAATAATAAGCGAAGCAGACAAAGAAATTGCAGAGCTTTTTGAGAAAAGAATGAGAGCTGTAAAGCAGGTGGCAGAATATAAAAAAGAAAGAGGCCTGCCTGTTTTTGACCCTGCAAGAGAAGACGAGCTTATAAAGCGCAATATGGAATATATCGAAGACGATGAAATCAAGGAGTTTTATGTGCCTTTCATCAGAGATACAATGGATATATCAAAGCGCTTTCAACATAAAATTCTCGAGGGTGCAAATATAGCTTACAGCGGTGTTGAGGGGGCTTTTGCCCACATCGCTGCAGGCAGAATTTTCCCTGACGGAAACAGAATATCATATCCCGATTTTAAATCGGTTTATGAAGCAGTTGAAAAAGGCGAGTGTGAGTGTGCTGTTATTCCCATTGAAAACAGCAGAGCAGGCGAGGTCGGTCAGGCAATAGACCTTCTTTTCTCGGGTTCACTTTATGTTAACGGAATTTATTCGCTTGACATCAGACACAATCTCATTGGTCTCAAAGGCGCCAAAGAGAGCGATATAAAAGAGGTTATATCTCATCAGCAGGCTATTGACCAGTGTGCAACATATATAAGTAATCAAGGCTTCAGGTCTACTTCTTGCGTCAACACAGCAAGAGCAGCTCAATCTGTTGCCGAAACAGGTGATATAACTAAGGCTGCCATTGCTTCAAGAGAGACAGCGGAGCTTTACGGTCTTGAAGTTATAAGAGAGAATATCAACGAGGCAAGCGATAATACTACCCGTTTTGTGGTGGTATCCCGTACCCTCTCAAAAGAAAAGAAAGATCACTCAATTATAGTGTTCACAGTGCCCGATGAAGCAGGTGCTCTTGCTCATGCTATCAATATCATCGGTCACCATGGCTATTCAATGAGACATATCAAGAGCCGTGCAATGAAAGACCTTATCTGGACATATTATTTTTATGTTGAACTTAAGGGTGACTTGCAGTCCTCCCGTCGCGGCAAATATATGATGGAAGAATTAGGCGAGTGCTGCGATAGACTCAAAATGATAGGTACTTTTAACGAAAACAGCAAAATCTGAGGTGACAGATTATGATTATACCCCTTGATTTAGGAAACGATTCCTACGATATTATCCTCGAAAGGGGAGCACTGAAAAAAGCGGGTGAGCTTCTCGGCATAGAAAAAGGCAGAAAAGTTCTTGTTGTCACTGACACGGGCGTACCCCGTGAATATGCTGACACTGTTGCGTGGTGCTTCGATGACAGTCACATTTTTATTTTCCCAGAGGGTGAAAAGAGCAAAAATTTCGACACCTATAGAACAATCTGTCAGACCCTTATGGATGCGTCATTCACCCGTAAAGATGCAGTCATCGCTGTCGGTGGCGGTGTAGTCGGTGATATGGCAGGTTTTGCGGCTGCGACATATATGAGAGGCATCGATTTTTACAATATTCCCACGACTCTTCTCGCTCAGGTTGACTCCTCAATCGGCGGAAAAACTGCCATCGACCTTGGCAAGATAAAGAATATCATCGGTGCTTTCCATCAGCCTAAAAAAGTTATCATCGATCCTGATGTGCTTTGTACCTTGCCGAAAAGACAAGTGGCAAACGGTCTTGCAGAGAGTATAAAAATGGCAGCTTGCTTTGACAAAGAGCTTTTTGAAATATTCCTTAAAGACGATTATATGGAGCATATTGAAGAAATCATCGAAGGCTCTGTTAAAATAAAAAGATATGTTGTTCAGCAGGACGAAAAAGAAACAGGACTTCGCAAGGTTCTCAACTTCGGCCACACAATAGGCCACGGTATCGAAGGGGCGGCAGAGTACGGTGAGCTCTATCACGGTGAATGTGTGGCTCTGGGTATGATCCCCATGTGCGGGGAGAGTGTTAAGAGCAAGATGATTACCGCCCTTAAAAATGTAGGTCTTCCTACTGAATTCAGTTACGATAAAGATAAAGTTTATGAAGCTCTCTGCCACGATAAAAAATCAGAGGGTAAGAGCATAACAGTAGTAAAGTGCGATGAAATAGGTTCATTTCGTTTTGAGGAAATGACGGGTGAGGAATTAGGTAAGCTGATTTGAGGTGAAAGAATGAAAAATACTTTCGGGAATAACATAAGCATAACTCTTTTTGGTGAAAGTCATGGCGAAGCTATCGGCTGCGTGCTCGACGGTATTGCGCCGGGCATTGAGGTTGACGAAGACTTCATTGCTTCTCAGATGCAAAAACGCAAGGGCATAAACTCAATTTCCACACCGAGAAGAGAGGCTGACAAGGTAAGAATATTAAGCGGTGTTTTTGAGGGCAAAACTACGGGGACTCCCATAGCGATGATGATTGAAAATCAGACTCAGCACAGCAAAGACTATTCGCAGACCAAAGACTTAGCAAGACCCTCTCACGCAGATTACACAGCTCAGTGCAAATATCACGGCTATCAGGACTACAGAGGCGGCGGACACTTTTCGGGCAGAATTACTGCACCCTTAGTGGCGGCGGGGGCTATCTGCCTTAAGGCTCTCGAGAAAAAAGGTATAGCTGTTGGCAGTCATATTTCAGCTTGCGCAGGCATCAAAGACAGAGATTTCGGCAACTTAGCCGAAGATATCGCGCTTCTTAAAGATATGGAAATGCCTGTACTCTGCGAGAAAGCTTCAGCTGATATGCTTACAGCTATAGAAAACGCAAAAAATGATGGCGACAGCCTTGGTGGTACACTGACAACTGCAGTTGTAGGTATGCCTGAGGGCGTAGGTGAGCCTTGGTTTGACACTGTAGAGGGTATGCTGGCTCACGCTCTTTTTTCAATTCCAGCAATTAAAGGTGTTGAGTTTGGTCTCGGCTTCGGCTTCGCTGATAAAAACGGCTCAGATGCTAATGATGAGTTTCTTATGGAAAACGGCAGAGTACAGACTAAAACCAACAACAACGGTGGCATCAATGGCGGTATCACCAACGGTATGCCTATTGTTTTCAGCTGTGCCGTAAAACCAACTCCCTCGATTTTTAAACAGCAGAATACAGTTGACTTCATTAAAAATGAAGATGCTGTACTTGACATAAAAGGCAGACACGACCCTGCTATTATTCACAGAGCGAGAGTGGTTATCGACTCGGTGACAGCAATTACGCTGTGCGACTTGCTCGCAACCCGTTTCGGCACAGATTGGCTGGGTGAGTGATATGAAATACGGACTTATCGGTGAGAAATTAGGTCACAGCTTTTCTAAAATCATTCACGAAAAAATAGCAGATTACACCTATGAATTAAAAGAGATTTCCAAGGAAAACCTTGATGCTTTTATGAGTGAGAGAGATTTTCGTTGCATCAATGTTACAATTCCTTATAAAGAGGCGGTTATTCCGCACCTTTATTTTATAGACGAAGCCGCAAAGGCTATGGGTGCCGTAAACACCATAGTCAACCGTGACGGCAAGCTCTATGGCTACAACACAGATTTTTACGGTATGAAGCTGATGATAGAGAAAAACGGTTTCGATTTTCGCGGTGCTAAGGTGCTGATTTTAGGATCGGGCGGTACAGCGAAAACCTCAAAAGCTGTCAGCGAAAGTCTCGGTGCAAGAGAGATCATCACTGTCAGCAGAAGCGGTGAAGTGAACTATGGCAATGTATCTGAGCTTCACGTTGATGCTGATTTTATCATCAACACAACCCCTTGCGGAATGTATCCGAATAACGACACATACGCAATTGACCCTGCACTGTTTCCGTCTCTCAGGGGCATAATCGATGCGGTATACAATCCGCTGAAAACCACTCTCATCCAAAAGGGTGAAAAGCTTGGTATCAAGGGGGTTACGGGTCTTTATATGCTCATAGCTCAGGCAGTGCTCTCCTGCAGTATATTTGAAGATAATGACCTTGATATTCAGCAGATTTCAGACGAGGTTTATTCTGAAATTATGAAAGAAAAGCAGAATATCGTTTTGGTTGGTATGCCAGGCTCGGGCAAGAGTACCATCGGCAAAGCCCTTGCAGAGAAGCTCGGCAGAGACTTTGTTGATACCGATGATATAATAACTCAAAGACACGGAGTTATCAGTGAGATTTTTTCTGAGTTTGGTGAAAGCTACTTCCGTGACAGAGAAAGCGAAGCTGTAAGAGACACAGCAAAGCAAAGCTCACTTGTTATTGCAACGGGCGGTGGAGCAATTCTGAGGCAGGAAAATGTCGATATGCTCAGACAAAACGGTGTGATTTTCTTTTTAAACAGACCTCTTGAAGATATTATCCCAACTGATGACAGACCTCTCTCGAGCAATCTCAATGACCTTAAAAGACTGTTTGAAGAAAGATATGATAAATACAAGTCATCAGCTGACTTTGAAATATTCGTCGACGGAAATATCGAGAGCAGTGTGATGAAAATATTGGAGTGTATCAGATGAAAATACTCGTAATAAACGGCCCCAATCTTAATATGCTTGGCATCAGAGAGCCTGGGCACTACGGCAGTGAAACTTATGACGATTTAGTTGAAAAGATAGAGAATCAC
>JAZRDY010000079.1:0-23999 GCA_045660525.1 Acutalibacteraceae bacterium
ACTGTTACCGCAAAAGAGACCGACGAGCTCATTGCCCTTGCAAAAGAGAAAAATGTCTACCTCTGCGAAGCTATGTGGACCTGGTTTTCCGAAAGTGCCAACAAAACCAAGCAGTGGATCGACGAAAATAAAATCGGCAGAGTACACAGTGCAGATTTCAGTTATCACGTGAGAACAATTGACCGCAAGGGTCGTCACACAGACCCCAAAAGAGCAGCAGGAGCTCTCCTTGATATCACAATTTATCCTATTACTTATGCCTATCGTTTGTGGGGTACCCCTGCCGAAATCGAAAGCTCGGGTGTTATCAAAGAGGGTATCGACCACAGCGAGAAGATAGTTTTCACCTATCCTGAGGGATTCAAGGTGTATATCAGCGCATCGGTTGCTGATTTCAAGGGCCTTGAAAAGATGTCTATCAAGGGTGAAAACGGCGAAATCAAAGCACCATTTTATCATTGTGCCAACGGAGTTACCTATAAAAAGAGTCTCTTCAAAAAAGAAACATTCAAGGGCAAGGGGCCGAAGTTTAATACTTATCTTGATGAGTTCGATGCTGTAGCAGAGGACATCAGAGCAGGCCGTATTGAAAGCAAAATGGTGCCGCTGAAAGCCACATCAGATATTATGCATATTCTTGACACTATCAGAGAGCAGATAGGTCTCGAGTACCCGGTGCTCGAATAAAATAAAAACTCCACCTGATTTCAGGTGGAGTTTTTATTTTTATATTGCCCTCGCCGGGCAGGCATTACTTTTGCTGGCGCGCAAAAGTAATACAAAACGCGCTGTTATTATTTTGCGAGTTCGTATGTGTCCTGAGCGATAAGAAGCTCTTCGTCAGTGGGAAGAACAAGAAGCTTGAGTGCACTGTCTTCTGTTGAGATTTCAATTTCCTGACCGCGAACTGAGTTAGCTTCTTCACAAATTGTTGTGCCGAGGAAGCCGAGCTTTTCAGCAACCCATGTGCGATAGTGGGGGTTGTTTTCGCCGATACCGCCTGTAAATACAACAGCATCAACGCCACCCATTGCAGCAGCGAAACCGCCGATATATTTAACAAGCTGATGGCAAAGCATCTGTTCAACAAGCTGAGCTCTCTTGTCGCCGTTTCTTGAACGACCCTCGATAGTTCTGTTGTCACTTGTAGCAGTGCCTTCGATTTCGTTATAGTTCTCGTCATATTCTGCTGTAAGGCCGAGCATACCTGACTTTTTGTTGAGGATGTTGTCAACCTCTTTAGCTGTGAGACCTTCTTTTTCACAAAGAACAGCAATGATAGCAGGATCGATTGAGCCTGAACGAGTACCCATCATAATACCCTCAAGAGGAGTAAGACCCATAGTTGTGTCGAAGCACTTGCCGCCTTTAACAGCTGAAATTGATGAGCCGTTGCCGAGATGGCAGGTTACAACTCTGAGTTCGTCTGCGTTATACTTGCCGGGATACTTCTTCATAAGGAAGTCAGTAGCTCTTGCTGAAACATATCTGTGGCTTGTGCCGTGGAAGCCGTACTTTCTGATGCCGTGCTTGAGGTAATATTTGTAGGGAAGAGCATACATATATGCGAAGTCGGGGATAGTAGCATGGAAAGCTGTGTCAAATACTGCAACCTGAGGAATGCCTGCCATAATCTTTTCGCAAACTTCGATACCGATAAGGTTAGCGGGGTTATGAAGAGGGCCGAGGGGGATGCATCTTCTTACTGCAGCCTTAACATCTTCTGTTACGAGTACGCTGCCGCTGAACTCTTCACCGCCGTGAAGTACACGGTGACCGACTGCATTGATGTCAGCCATTGATTCGAGGATACCGATTTCTTTGTCGGTAAGTGTATCGAGAAGAATGGTGATAGCATCGTTGTGGTCCATAGCCTTAACGGGCTTTTTGTCGAAGAGCTTAACTTCTTCGCCGTCTTTATCGACCTTATGTGTGAATGTGCAAGCTGTGCCGATCTGCTCAAAAATACCCTTAGCAATAACCTTAGCTTCGGGCATATCAAATACCTGATACTTAAGTGAGGAACTGCCTGCGTTGATGATTAATTCTTTGAAACTCATATTTTCGCACCTCTTATTTTTGTTGTCTAACCGCCAACTGTAGGCGATTAAAAAATATTTCGATTAATTATAACACACATTTTCTGAGATTTCCACTTATTTGTGAAAAAAATTAGATTCAGAATAAGCTGTTTATATGTGTTGCATAGGCGCAATTTGAATTTTTTGTGTGATTTGTATAGTGTAGGAGTATACAGTATCTTGATTCCGGATGAATGATTGTGAATAGTGACGAAATAATTACAATTTCTTTGGTTAGTTTGGATATTGCATTAGTGCGATAAAGGTGATAGAATGTATACACTTCAGAAACGCGAATGAGTGAGAGCATATTTGATGCTTTTAAAAAGAGAAAATATATTGAAAGGAAGGCTGAAAGAGCCTTCCTTTCGACGTTATATAGGGAATTATAGTGTTTTATTGAGTTAAAGCATTGATTTTTCGGGAAAATAATGTATAATAAATATATCTTTTTAAAACGGAGGAAAACAAAATGCAAAAATCAAAAAAGACTATAGCAAAAATACTCCTTGCAATTATGGTTGTTTTTGCTCTTGCAGTGCCTGTATCAGGTATAGCATTTGCAACAGAAGCTGAAGATACAGCTGCACCCGAAGTGCTTATGGCTGTTACCGATGCTGCATCAGAAGAAATTTCAGACGACGATCTTACAGCTCCTGCAGCTGAGGGTGAGGGACCTTTAGCAGACGGTGCGATGCCTTCAATTGAAGAAGATATCGCGGCTGACGATACTCTCACAACAGGTGAGGTTGAAGCTGAAACAGAAGAAGCAACCAATAAGTATGAAAATACTTTCTGGGCACTTGTACCGCCCATTATTGCTATCGCTCTTGCACTTATCACCAAAGAAGTTTATTCATCACTTCTTGTAGGTATTATCTTCGGTGCACTTCTTTCAACATCATTCAATGTTATCGGAGCTATCGATAATGTTGTAAATCAGGGCTTTATTCCTGCAGTAGCAGACACAGCAGGTATCTTTATCTTCCTTGTGCTTCTCGGTATTGTGGTAGCACTCATTAATAAGTGCGGTGCTTCATATGCTTTCGGTCAGTGGGCACAGAAACACGTTAAATCAAAGACCGGTGTTATGTTTGCATCATTTGCACTCGGTTGCCTTATCTTCATCGACGACTATTTCAACTGTCTCACAGTTGGTTCAGTTATGAGACCTATTACAGATGCTAAGGGCGTTTCAAGAGCAAAGCTTGCATATATCATAGATGCAACAGCTGCTCCCATCTGTATGATAGCTCCCATTTCATCATGGGCTGCTGCAGTTTCAGACTTTGCTGAGGGCACAGGACTCAACGGTTACGAGCTCTTCATCAAGGCTATTCCCTACAACTTCTATTCACTTCTTACAATCGGCTTTGTTGTTATGAGCATCGCTATGAAGGTTGACTTCGGTTCAATGAAGCTTCACGAAGCCAATGCAGATAAGGGTGACCTTTTCACAACAGGTGACAAAGTTGAAGCTGTAGAAGATGCTCCCAATGCTAAGGGTAAGCTCATCGACCTTGCACTTCCTATCATCGTACTTATCAGCGCTTGTGTATGGGGTCTTCTCTATGTGGGCGGCATGTTCGGCGGCGGAATTACCATCCAGGATGCTTTCGCTGATACAGATGCTACAGTAGGCCTTCCCTTAGGCGCATTTGTTGCAACAGTATTTATTGTAATCTATCTTGTAGCAAGACGCGTTATCGGCTTCAAAGAAGCTATGGAATGTGTACCCAAGGGATTTATCTCAATGGTACCCGCTATCCTTATTCTCACATTCGCAACTGCTCTTAAGAATATGACAGGTCTTCTCGGTGCAAGCACATATGTACACGACCTTATGGAAGGTGCAGCTGAGGGTCTTCAGAGCTTCCTGCCTGCAATCATCTTCCTTGTAGCATGTCTTCTTGCTTTTGCAACAGGTACATCATGGGGTACATTCGGTATTCTCATTCCCATCGTTGCTTCAGTATTTGATCCCACAGATGAGCTTCTTTACATCGGTATGCCAGCATGTCTTGCAGGTGCAGTATGCGGCGACCACTGCTCACCGATTTCAGATACAACAATTATGGCATCAGCAGGTGCACAGTACAACCACGTAAATCACGTTAATACACAGCTTCCCTATGCAATTTTCGTTCCAGCGCTGTCATTCGTAGGTTTTGTAATTGCAGGTTTCGTACAGCAGATTTACATTGTACTTCCTCTTATGTTTGTGATTCTCTTCCTTGCTCTTCTTCTTATCAAGATGACAGTCGGCAAGAAAAAGGCGTAAAGCAATTAGGAATTATGAATTATAAATTCCGATAAAATTAAAGCGAGCAGGTTAATTCTGCTCGCTTTTTTTGTTTGTATCGGTGAAAGGGGAGTTTGCGGTAGAGGGGAGGGGCGGCTCCACGTTTTATTGAACATTTACAAAAAAGACGAAAAAACAGAATAGTTTTTATTGCTTTTTCCGTTTGTCTATTGTATAATTACTTTATTACATATATGAAAGGATGAAAATATGAAGAAGTTTTTCCTTTTTGATAACACGGAAAGCGATACCAAGGTATCTAATACCAGATTGCTCAGCCATGCCGCAGGTCTTGTGGGTCAGAATATGGCATACAGCATTGTATCAAGCAGACTTTTCGTTTTCCTCAACACTGTTCTCGGCATCCCTGCTGAGAAAACAGGTATCATCACAGGTGTCAGCACCATGTGGGATGCTATCAACGATCCTCTTTTCGGTTCACTTATGGACCACAGAAAACACAAACCCGGATATAAGCTTCGTCCGTTTTTGCTGTGGACTCCTGCAATTATCGGTATACTTGTTACATTGATGTTTGTAGATTTAGGTCTTGACACAAATAAGACTGTCCTTTATGTACTGGTTCTTTACTTGCTTTTTGATACCTTCTATTCATTCCAGGATATCGCTATCTGGGGTATGGCATCGCTGTCGAGTCCAAGCTCTGATGAGCGAAGACGAGTAACCCAGTGGATAAGCATCGGTGCAGGTCTCGGCGGTACTATTGCAGGTCTTTTCCCGATGTTTAAGGATATGTTTGTTCGCGGTGAAGTAATGAGCGAAAAAAACACATATCTCTTCTTTGCTTGTCTTTTCGGTATGGGCGGTATGCTTATTTCTATGTTTGCTTACCGTATGAAGGAAAAGGTTGTTGATGTTAACGCTCAGGAAGATATTCCGGCTGCAGAGAAATTTAAGGCAATGATGAAAACCCTTGCTAATCTCAGATACAATAAGACTCTTATTATTGTCTGTCTTGCAAGAGCGGTTCAGTGCCTTTCACTCACACTTCCTTGGGAATATTTCTTCGAGAGCGAAGGCGTTTCATACAATGTTTTCGGTGCTGAAATAACAGGCGGTACAGCACAGATTGCTTACGGCTATATAATGGGTATTCCCGGTGCGTTTGTTAACTTCTTCGCAGTACCCATTATCAAAAAAATAGGCGGCAATAAGAAACTGCTTGTATATTCTGAAGTAGTAACTATCATTGCAAGACTTATCGCTTTTTCAATCGGTGCAAATGAAAGATATAAGAATATCGGTGCACTCTTTATGGTAATGGGTGTTTTAGGTTCGGCACAGATTCTTACAAATATGAAAGATATTGCACACCGTTCACTTCTTACCAATGCAGTTGATGAAATGGAACTCAAGACAGGCGAAAGAACAGAGGCTATCTCATTCTCAATGCAGAACTTTGTTTCAAAGTTCACAGGTGCTATCCCAAAGTTTATTCAGGGTTATATGCTTAAGGTTATGGGCTTTAACGAAAACATTACAGTCGGCGGCAAGAGACTTGAAGGCTCAGCACTTGTACGTGCGCAGACAGCTCCTCGTTTCCTCAAATACCGTTGGCATCAGTTTATCTTAGGCCCTGCTATCGGTTCAGCTCTTTATCTTATCGTTATTCTCTTCCTCAAGGATGATCAGAGTCATATCGCAGAGGTTGAAAGACAGCTCAGAGAAAAGAGAGAGGCTGCGGCAGCTATTGAGACAGAGAAAGCTCAGGCATAATAAAAATGTCTTGATTTTAAAAAGATAATGTGATATTATCAATAAAAATAAAACTTCAGAAAGGAGAAATGAATATGTCAATCCGTGAAGTTATTCAGTTGTTAGAAAAAATCTTCAAGGCTCTTATTGAAGCATTCGGTATCAGCTTTGGCGGTGAAGAAGCTGAAGGTACAGACGAACCTGCAGAAGTTGTTTAAAAACAAAAGTTTCGGGACTGCGAAAGCAGTCCCGATTTTAATTTGCTTTGCTTATTTTTATTGCCAGTGCCGTAATATCATCGCGGGTGGTTTTATTGCTTCTGAGTTTTGCCAGAGAAGCTATATGAGCCGATAAATCCTCCATACTGTTGGTGCTCCAGGAAAGCAGCTCGTCGTTTATCCAACCGCAATCTTCGCTTGTAACACCGTCTGAAACAAGCAAAACAATATCTCCCGGTTGAAGATTTATGCGCGTGTGGGCAGGTGCGGTGTTTCTTATAATACCTACGGGTAGAGACTCTTGCTTGACTATGAAAATTTCATTCCCGCTTCTTATGAAAGATATAGCGGCACCGGCTTTATAAAAATCGGCAGCTCCCGTATACAGATTTACCGCAACGGCATCTATTGTCGCTATTGATTCATCGGTTGACTTCATAATCATAGCGGAGTTGACGGTTTTTATTGCACTGAGAGGAGAAAAACCGCCCGCGATCAGTTTGTCTAATATAGAGCAGGTCATTTTGCTGTCAATGGCAGCTCTTGTCCCTGTGCCCATACCATCGCTGATAACGGCTGTTTTAGTGCCGTGATTACCCGATATAAAACAGACAGAGTCGCCGCAAATGCTGTTTTTTTTCAGAGGCTTCTGGCAAAATCCGAAGTGTACATCATAAAGATATTTTTCCTCGAAAACCAGGGTGGTTTTTATATCGCTGACTATTATATCTCCCTCGCTGAAGTACCTTTTAGAGAGAAACTCAATAATATGCTTCAGCTTTTTTCTGTCAGTTTCAAAGGGTCTGTCTATTATGCTTATTTCTATTCGTACTCTGCCGTCACTGTCGGTGAAGTAGTTTACTGCGTCCGTATATATGCCGGCATCCTGAAGTGCGGTTTTGAGAGATGATGATTTAGCTGAGTCTAAAATCTTAACGGTGGAAATTTTATCGGCAGTTTCTTTTAAAAAGTCACCAATTGAACTGAATTGATCGGTGAGTACCTTGCGCATTTCTCGAAGCTTCATTTTTACTGCCATATTGTTGGCATAGTCGGAAGAAATTTCTTTTATCTGCGGTAAAAGCATATTCTGTCGCGGACATCTCTTTTCAAGAGGAAGTCTGCCTTTTGCTCTTTGCTCTATTCCGCACAGCACTAAAATGTCTCTTGCCGTAGAATCAAACATTTTATTCCAGCATTTGCTTTTGTTTTCACAGCCTACGCATACACTTTGCTGCACATTGGCAAAAAGCTTGTTTACTTCGGGATTGATTATGCTGTCAAGCTTTTCGCTGACTTGGTTGACGATAGAGGCTACTTCATATATGTTGTCCGCCGATGCACTCAGGTTTTCTGAAATGTGGCGGCAAAGGTGGTTATCCTGACTGATTCCGCTTTTGTTCAGCACATCACCAAGGGCACTTATCCATTTAGACGGTATTATCATAAAACCTGCTGAGGCTACAGATACCTCAATCAGACTTATAAGCACCTGACTGCCACTGCCTTGGAAAAGACTTATAATACTGTAACATATGCCAAAAGAAAAGGCTGAAACAATCTGTCCCAAGGGCGAAAACATTCCTGCAACAAGACCTGACAGAGCATAGCAAGGAAAAAGATATCTGAAGGACGGGTCTATACACAGGGCCGCACCTATGCATACACCGGCAACACTTCCTACGGCACTGCCTTTATAAAAAGATAAAAACATCAGCGCCATACAGGAAAAAATCCTTGCAGGAGAAAGTCCTTCTATATCAAAGCCTGACATACACATAAGAAAAACACAAAGAGATAAAACCAGGCTTGAGGAGTCTTTGACCGAAAGTGCGGATATGCCTGTTTTTAATATGGGCGTTCGGAAGCTTCTGACGAAAAATACCGAAGCGCATAATGACAGAAAGCTTTCGCACAGTACCATAAAAACACTTATATAATTCAGGTCTGAAAAGGTCGCAAAGATAATGCCTGTAACAGCACAGCAGACAAATGAAAAAATATACTTTATTGTATATGTATTTTTGTGCATAAGGCGCTTTGCAAGGAATAATCTTATCAGACACATCGCCAATGAAGATAAAATATATTTCAGTGCTGTTTGCCAAGGCTTTGACAGAAAATAGCCTATTGACGATGCTGTGAAAACCCCGAAGCAATAGTCAAATTTTATTGCGGACAAGAAAGAAACTGTAAACGGCGACATATCTCCGAGAGCATCAAGCTGCGAAAAACAAAAGCCTGCAAAGGCATATAATATAAACGGTAAATAATAATGCAGATTCTTTTCTTTTAAATTATCTTCCAATTCGCCGTAAAATTCATTTTCATCAATAAGATCTTTTACATCTGTTTTCATAATAATCTGCCTTTCATAGTTAGTCGGTGTTATTTTATATTAATGAAGATAAGAAAAAAGTCACAATGTGACAGTGATATGCAAGTGAGAAAATTTTCTTCCGGCTATTGATATTAATAAGGTAAATGTGATATAATCTTCGAAACTTTTTGTTGGCAGATTATGAAAGAAGATGTTGAAATGCTTGGTGTATTAGTTAACGTTGCAACTGTTATAATAGGCAGTACAGTAGGGCTTATCTTTAAAAAAGGTATATCTAAAAAATACAGCGATGCGGTTATGGTGGGTATCGGCCTTTGCACTGCGCTTATCGGTATTCAGGGTATGCTCAAAGGTGAAAATGTACTCGTTGCAATTATATCTATGGTTATAGGTGCAATTATCGGCACAGCTCTCAATATAGACGGAAAGCTTAGCGGTGCAGGAGATTTTTTATCAAAGAAGATAAAAAAGGGTGATACGGATAAAGTCAGTATTGCCGAAGGCTTTGTAACGGCAAGTCTCTTATTCTGCATAGGAGCTATGACAATAATCGGTTCTCTTGAGTCAGGTCTCAAGGGAGACCACACAACAATTTTTACCAAAAGTATTCTCGACCTGTTTTCATCCTGTATGCTAAGCGCATCTTTGGGTATAGGCGTAATTTTCGCTGCGGTATTCGTTTTTGTTTTTCAGGGCGGAATAGTGCTTCTTGCAGGTTTTCTTGAGCCTTTCCTCAGTGACAGTGCAATATCAGAAATAACCTGCGTGGGCTCACTTATGATTCTGGCTTTAGGTTTAAATCTCACAGGACTTTCAAAGTTCAAGGTCGCAAACTATTTCCCGGCATTGGTGTTAGCCCCCTTTGTCTGCTATCTCTTTGATTTTTTAGGAAAATATATTCCCGCGTTGGCGTAATTGAAAAGGAAGTAAAAAAATGACACAAACAAGAAAAAACAGTCTTATCGGTTCAGCGTTTTTAGCTCTTGCGGCTATAATCTGGGGTAGCTCTTTTGTGGCTCAGACTGCAGGTGCGGAATTTGTAGGCCCATTCACATTTATATCAATAAGAAGCCTCTTAGGTTCAGTAGCACTTCTGCCCGTTATATTTGTGATGGATGCCTTCAAGAAAAAATCAAATCCTCAGGAATATAAAAAAATGACCAAGGCAGATTATAAATATCTGTTTATCGGCGGCGGTGTATGCGGCGTTGTGCTTTGTGCAGCATCAAATCTTCAGCAGCTCGGTATTGACGGCGGTACTGCACCGGGTATGGCGGCATTTATCACAGCTCTCTACATACTCCTCGTACCTATCTTCTCGGTATTCTTAGGCAAAAAAATAAGACCCGTAATATGGGCCTGTGTGGGAGTTTCTGTAGTTGCTCTTTATATGCTTTGCGTTAAAGACGGTGGCAAGGTACAAGGCTCTGACCTTTATGTTTTAGCTTGTGCTGCCTGCTATGCGGTGCACATTCTTGTTATTGACAAGGTTTCGCCAAAGCTTGACGGTGTACGCCTTTCGGCATTGCAGTTTTTTGTTGCAGGTGTGATTTCGGCTGTGCCTATGCTTATTATGGAGGATGTCAGCCTGGAAGCTATTAAGGCGGCGGCTCCATCTATCGCATATTCGGGTATTATGTCAAGTGCGGTTGCATTTACACTGCAGATTTTAGGTCAGCAGAAAACCGAGCCTACCATAGCGACGATGATTATGTCTCTGGAAAGCGTTTTCGGTGTGCTGACGGCAATGATTGTGCTTTCTCAGGTGCCGACAGCAAGAGAAGCAATAGGCTGTGTGCTTATGTTTGCAGCTATAATTGTAGCTCAGTTGCCCGAAAAGAAAAAATCAGCATAATTTTAACACGGGGCAGTGCTCCGTGTTTTTGTTTGTGCAGCAGGGTAGCACGGCGGCTCCATAGCCGAAGCCTTTGGCTTCGGCTCGGCGACTGCGTCGCTGTCAATCGCCCAAAGGGCGATTGAATGGACCCGCCTGCCCACTCACCTCAAACTGCAATCTCCCCATTTACAAAAGATAAAATATATGCTACAATAAACCGAAAGCAAATCCGATAAATATCGGAGAAAGGATAAAACTATGAGCGTTACAAAAACACATTATGCTTTTATGCCCGACGGCACAGAAGTACATCTTTTCACAATCACAAATAACAATGAAATTTCAGCAGGCATCATCACAAAAGGTGCTACCCTCAACTCTTTCACCTGCCCCGATAAAGACGGCAATATGGGTGATATCATCATGGGCTTTGATACCATTGACAATCATATCACATCAGGCACCTACACAGGTCAGGTTATCGGTCAGTATGCAAACAGACTCTGCGGAGGCAAGTTCAAGGTTGGCGACACAGAGTATCAGGCAACACAGAATGAAAAGGGCAAGACCTGTCTTCACGGTGGCGCAGAGTACTCAAGCGCGGTCTGGAAAGCTATCATCATCGACGATAATGCTGTTGAGTTCACATATCACAGCCCCGACGGCAAAGAGGGCTTCCCCGGCAATGTGGATGTAACTGTTGTTTACAGACTCACCGACAGAAATGAGCTCGAAATCAACTACAAGGCTGTGACAGATAAAGATACAATTATCAATATGACTAACCACGCTTACTTCAATCTCGGTACCACTGCAAACGGCGATGTCCTCGATCACGAGCTTATGCTCAACTGTGACTACTACACCCCCACTGATGCAGACAGCATTCCCACCGGCGAAATCAGAAGTGTAAAAGGAACAGCATTTGATTTCACCACACCTAAAAAGATAGGCAAAGAAATCGGTGCAGATGACGAACAGCTTATTATGTGTCGTGGTTATGACCACAACTTCTGTGTAAACGGTGAAGCAGGCAAGCTCCGTCTTGTTGCTAAGGTAACAGACGAAAAGAGTGGCAGAAAGCTCGAAGTTATGAGCGATCTTCCGGGTGTACAGCTTTACACAGGTAACTTCCTTGACGGCAGTGAAATGGGCAAAGACGGCATTGCGCTCCAGAAGCATTACGGTTTCTGCCTTGAGACGCAGTATTATCCTGACACACCTAATCAGGCGAATTTCCCTCAGTGCACATTTAAGGCAGGGGAGAAGTTCCAGAGCACCACAATATTTAAGGTGTGACAAAGTTAGGAGTGAGGAGTTAGGAGTTGACCCCTCTGTCAAAATTCTTATGGAATTTTGACATCTCCCCTTTCAGGGGCGACGAGTTGATGAAACTTATAATTTATTCATTGCTAAATTACAAAATTAAGCAGGTCGTACCAATGGTATTGACCTGCTTTTAATATTGATATAAGTTTTTGTTAAATAGTAAGGTTAACCGTTTCGACAGCAACTCCTAACTCCTAACTCCTAACTCCTCACTCCTAACTTATTTATATCTTCTTTCCAACCTTTTTAAGGAATCTCTTAAACTTCGCCTTCTCAAGTCCCAAATACACACTCTTAATCGGCGGGCATACTCCGAACAGTACCCCTGAAAGAGTGAAAAGAAAGCTGGGGTTTACACTCTTCTTGCCCTTTTCAAGTGCCTTGACCATCTTCTTTGCAACAACCTTTGGACTCTGTACAGGGAAGGGTCTCTCAAATTCAACCTCGTTGGCAGTAGCAAAGAAGTTAGTGTCTGTTGCAATAGGATAAAGACAGGTAAGCTTCATATTCTCAGGAAGCTCAAATCTTATACCCTGTTGAAAACCCTCCATTGCAAACTTTGATGCTGAATATGTAGTGAAACCGGGCATAGCCATTTTGCCGATAGCTGAAACCGTAATTGCAAGGTGACCCTCTTTGCCTCCGAGATATTCCTTATATTTTTCATATGTATAAATAGGAGAGAATACATTGGTTTCGAACATTCTCTTAGTTCTGTCCCAATCGGTATAGTCGATGATTTCATAGTAAGGATAACCTGCATTAGCGTAGAAAATATCAATTGAGCCAAGTTCGGCAATTGCCTTTTCAAAAATCGAGTCAACCGCTTCTTTGCTTGAAACGTCACACTGATATGTGATAACATTATCACCAAACTTATCCATATTTCTGCAGTTGATGTCAACGGCTAAAATTTTGTTGTTTTTTTCTGCAGCAAGAAGCTTCAGCACTTCGAGTCCGATGCCACTGTCAGCACCTGTTAAAACGATGGTTTTGTTTGTAATCATAGTCCCTTTTCTCCTTTTTTCGGGTGAACCCGACATTATAAGACAATAATAGCTGAATTTTAATAATAAGTCAACAAAACAGTTGCCTTTTTCCGTTGAAAATGATAATATTTAATCAGTGTGACAATATGATTTAATTATATTTGTAAAGGGGAAAATTTATGAAGTACGAGAAACTTTTTACGCCTATTAAAATAGGTGATGTTGAAATTAAAAACCGTATAGCTATGGCTCCTATGCTTATGGATTTCGGACAGTTTGACGGCAGAACAACTGAGCAGCTGATGAATTACTATGAAGAGAGAGCAAAGGGCGGTACCGGTCTTATTATAACTGAAATCACCCGCGTAAACGACAGAACGGGTGCATCCGCCTTTGCTCAGCTTGGTATGAGCCACGACTATCAGATTGAGGGTATGAGTGAGCTTGCAAACAGAATTCACTCACACGGAGCTAAGATTTTCGTTCAGCTTCATCACCCGGGCAGACAGAATATGGGTCTTCTTATGGGTACATTGCCACTCAGCATAGCTTGTGATAAAATGATGCCTTTCTTTAAAGATGTGCTTTATAAGGTTGTGCCTGCGGGCAAGGTGCTTATGGAGCATCACATAGTTCCCCGTGTTGTGGCACCCTCAAAGTGCGAGAAAAGTTATTTTTCCGACGGAGTAAACAGAGAGCTTCGTAAGAGTGAAATAAAGGGTCTTGTCAAAGATTTCGTTGCAGCTGCTGTCAGAGTTAAAAAGTCAGGCTGTGACGGTGTTCAGCTTCACGCATCTCACGGATATCTTCTTCAGCAGTTCCTTTCCCCAAATACAAACAAGCGCCGTGACGAATACGGCGGAAGTCTCGAAAACCGAATGAGATTCCTGCTTGAGATTATTGCAGGTATCAAAGAAAAATGCGGTGAAGACTTCCCGATTATTGTCCGCCTTACAGTTGACGAATGCTATGAGATGATAGGCAAAAAAGGTAAGGGATATGACCTTAAAGAGGGCGTAAAGATGGCGAAGCGTCTTGAAGAAGCAGGTGTTGATGCTATCGACGTTTCAAGTGCATCTTATGACGCATTCAACTATTGGCTCGAGCCCACATCGTTCAAGTGCGGCTGGAGAAAATATATGGCTGCTGCAGTTAAAGAGGCTGTGTCAATTCCCGTTATTGCGGCTAACCTGATAAGAAGTCCCGAGCAGGCTGAAGCTCAGCTTAATGAGGGCATTCAGGATATGATATCACTGGGCAGACCTCACATTGCAGATCCTCATTGGGCAAATAAGGCACAGGCAGAAAAGGCAGAGGATATCAAGAGATGTGTCTGCTGCCTTTACTGCATAGAAAGTATGCAGAACAACGCTTACATAGGCGACCACGGTTACTGTGCGGTTAACCCCTTTGTCGGTGAAGAGGATTATCAGCTCCCCGCAGACGGTGACGGCAGAAAGATTATGGTTATCGGTGCGGGTCCTGCAGGTCTTACAGCTGCGGAGCTTATGGCTAAACGCGGATTCAGTGTTACAGTATATGAAAAAGAAGCAGTAGCAGGCGGTCAGGTATATCTCGGTTCAAGACCTCCTCATAAAGAAAAGCTTAATTGGTGCATAGAAGACCTTGTTACAGCCTGCACAAAGCTCGGTGTTGAGATTAAGTACTCTGCCGAGGTTGCAAAAGATATCATTGAGGCAGAAAAACCATATGCTGTTATCTGCGCAACAGGCGGTGATGCAGTGAAGCCAAAATCAATTGAGGGTGTAGATGCAGGCTTTGTTTACACTCCCGAAGAAATATTAAACGGCAGTGTACAGCTTGAAAACAAAAAGGTTGCGGTTGTCGGCAGTGGTATGACAGGTCTGGAAACAGCAGAGCTTCTTGCTGAAAACAACAAGGTTATTGTTGTTGAAATGGCTGACAGTGCAGCTCCCGGTGTATGGCATCAGCACCCTAACGATATTTTGCCGAGACTTGCAGAAAAGAGCACAATGTTCTATCTTTCAAAGAAGCTTGTTTCAATAGGCGAAGGTGAAATCACCGTCGAGGATACCAAAACAAAGAGAATTTCAAAGCTAGATGCCGATGCAGTTGTGCTTGCTATGGGTGTTAAGTCTGATAATAGCCTTTATAACGAAATAAAAGATATGAGTAATGTTTATCTTGTTGGCGACGCAGACAAGGTGGGCAGAATAGCAAATGCCACAATGAGCGCCTATAAGTGTGTAAAAAATATAAAGTGAGGTAATAAAATGAACAGTGTAAATTTTGACAGTATTATAGACAGAAGAAATACCAACAGCTTAAAACACGACTTCGCAAAAGAAAACAACTTGCCTGAAGACGTGCTGCCTATGTGGGTTGCGGATATGGATTTCAAAGCAGCGCCTTGTGTTATTGAAGCTTTGCAGAAAAGCGTAGACCATGGCATTTTCGGTTACAGCGACACAAAAGACGATTATTATGATATCGTAGTAAGCTGGTTCAGAGATCACTTTGATTGGGCACCCGAAAGAGAGTGGCTCGTGAAAACTCCCGGTGTTGTTTATGCGCTTGCTATGGCTGTACGTGCCCTGACAAAAGAGGGTGAGGCTGTTATTATTCAGCCACCTGTATACTATCCGTTCTATAATGTAATCCGCAACAATAACCGTCAGATTATTGAAAGTCCCCTTGTTTATAGTGACGGCAAGTATACTATCGACTTTGAAGATTTCGAGCAGAAAATCAAGGACAACGGTGTTAAGCTGTTTATCCTCTGCTCACCTCACAACCCTGTTTGCAGAGTGTGGACTAAAGACGAACTTCAGAAACTTGGTGAAATCTGCAAGAAGTATGATGTATATGTTGTATCAGATGAAATTCATTGCGATTTTACCTGGGAGGGTCATCCTCATACCGTATTCACTCAGGCGTGTCCTGAGATGACAGACAGAGTTATCATCTGCACAGCTCCCAGCAAAACCTTTAACGTAGCAGGCTTACAGCTGTCAAATATCTGGATTCCAAGTGCTGATATAAGAGAAAAGTATCAGGCAGAGATAGCAGGCTCAGGTTATACAGTTATGAACAACCTTGGCATTGTAGCTTGTAAGGCGGCATACAAAGACGGCTATGAGTGGAGTCTCGAACTCAAGAAATATATCAGGGGCAACCTTGATTATATCCGCGATTTCCTTAAGGAAAATATCCCTGAGATCAAGCTTGTAGAGCCTGAGGGCACATATTTTGCATGGCTTGATTGCAGTTCACTCGGTATGACATCCGATGAGCTTGATGATGTGATAATCAACAAGGCTAAGCTCTGGCTTGATGCGGGCAAGATTTTCGGCGAGATAGCTGATCAGTTCCAGAGAGTGGTATTAGCGTGTCCGAGAGAGGTTATAGTTAAGGCTATGGATCAGCTTAAGGCAGCATTAGATAAATAACAGCGCGTTTTTGATTCTTTTTGCGCGCGAGCAAAAAGAATGCCCCGCGGCGAGCGAGGATAAATAATTTATATTTGTAATGTTGGGGGAGGAAGGCAACTTTCTCCCCTTATGTTTTTAAGGAGGAATAATAGTATGTTTAAGTATGAATACGAAACTGTAAACTGCTCAATGGAGGGTTGGGGACCTTTTTCGGGAAATGTTTATAACATTGAAAATTACAGGAGAGTTATTGATACTAAAGCAAAAGAGGGCTGGAGATATGTAGGTTATATACCTACAAAACAAAGAGGAACAGGACACGTTGAAGAATTGGATCTGGTGTTTGAAAAGTGGGTTCAGGAATAAATAATATCATATAATAAGTAAAGCGGTAGGTTTAATCCTACCGCATATTTTTATATCTTGCAGGGCTTTGCCCCGCCCCCCACAAGCTTTTGAAAAAGCTTGACCAAAACTTTTGTTATTTTTTCTTTAAAACTCTTTGTTCATCACAGCAAAGGTCATTCTTTCCTGGATGCTCTCTCCACCGTGGCCTGTTTTTATTCCACCGTGGTCTGAAGTTATAATAATAAGCCAATCTTCAGTGTCATATGTTTCTCTTGCCTTGATAGCTTGAATAGCTTCATATGCATATGCATCCTGTTTCAAGAAAGCATTCTGATATTCAGGATTGTTGAAGCTGAAGCCTTTGCCGTGGCCTGTGGAGTCTGTAGGCTCGTAAATTACAAAGATAAAATCTGAGCAAGCCTCATCAGCGATTTCTGTCATTACAGCCTTATGTGATGCTTCGTCATCTTTGCACTTGTTGAAAGAAACGGGAAGTCCGTGGTTGCCGCAGTACTCAACCTCGGGGAGATATGTAGCATTTTTTCTTGAGAAATGACCTGCCCATTTTGTGATAAAGCTTGCAGTGTCGATGACTCCGTCTTCAGTGAGAGTAGTCATAAGAGTTTTTGCTGCCATTGATTTAGGAATATCGTTACCCGTTACGCCGTGCACGTCAGCCCACTGACCTGTGAGAATTGAACACCAACCGGGAGCAGTTGAGGTATCCTGTGTGTTGATTTCGGGATAGTTGACACCGCCGCAGTACAGAATGTTAATTGAAGCACCGTCATTGAGAAGTGCTGAAACTGCACTGTTGTTTTCGCTCTTTACAGCTAAGATGTCAGCTCTGCAACCGTCGTAGCCGAGGATGATAGCTTTCTTTTCGGTTTTACCCTCAGGAAGTTCTGAAGTGAAATGGTCTTTGATAACGGCGTAGAGAGCTGTCTGAGGAATAGCTGTTTCAATGGTGTTTTCATAGCCTACTGAAGCGACATTTTGTCTGTAGAATTCTTCTGTATCGTTGGCATCTGTTTTGTATGGTTTCGATGTTAAAGCGAAAGCTGTTACAGCACCTGCGATAACAAGTACCACAGCGATAATGGCAATAATTAATTTTTTGTTTTTCATTATATTTTCTCCTTTTTGTTTATATTTTCTTCTCGTCGAAGTCTATAAGCACATTTTCTCTGCTGGGGTTGAGCTTTGTCATCTTGACACCGGCAGCCTCAAACATGCGCTTTGAAGCTCGTGTGCCCATAGTGTTAGCATATTTGTCGGATATGTATACAACTTCCTTGATACCGCTCTGAATGATGGCCTTAGCACATTCGTTGCAGGGGAAAAGAGCAACATAAAGTCTTGAACCCTCGAGGTTGGTACCTCTGCAGTTGAGAATGGCATTGAGCTCGGCATGACACACATAAGGGTACTTGGTGTCATATGCGTCGCCGTCTCTTTCCCAAGGGAATTCATCATCACTGCAGCCTGAGGGGAAGCCGTTATAGCCCATTGACATAATGCGGTTTTTGTCGTTTACAATGCAAGCTCCAACCTGAGTGTTAGGGTCCTTGCTTCTGTAGGATGAGAGCATTGCTACTCCCATAAAATATTCGTCCCAAGATAAATAGTCCTGTCTTTTAGCCATAATATTTACTCCTCTTTTATTTTTATTGAGCACCTCTGTAATAAAGTCCTCGGGTATAGCTTGAAGCATCACTGAGCTTCTTGCCTTTTTTATAAGCCTCAATAATAGCTTCGCAAAGCTCTTTCTTTTCTTTGGTGAAAAAGAAAGTCACGAAGTCTATATTTTTAATTTCGCTCATTCTGTCTGCCATATAAATGGGGGCAGAGTTGAGAATTTCACTGTAACCCATATTGCACATAACGGGGAATTTCTTGCCCATTCTGTCTGTGAGGAATGAGTTCATTTTACATTCCTGACAAGTCTTGCCGTTTTTGACGGGACAGTTTCTTGTGAGCATCAAGGGCAGTCTGCCATAGGCGATTATACCTCTTGGTACTCTGCCGCCGATATTGGCGAGATCTTTAAGGGTAAGTTCGGGTGACAAGGTCAAAGACTTTACACCTAAGCTTTCTAAAACCCCTGCTGAAATACTGTTTGCAGTGTTCATTGAAAAGCCTGTATGAATTTCAAATCCCAGTCTTTTTGCAATGGCGAGAGCATCTAAAGTTGAGCAATAAGCAATGCATATTCCCATCTTTTTTGCACGAAGCAAAAGGTTTTCAACCTTGTTTTCATTGCCGAAAATACCTCTCGGTATGTCAATTCCGAGGTTTATACCTGAGTTTTTAAGGCTTTCCACTGAGTTTTCATCAATGTTTATGGGCAGATACAAGTTTTCAACATTTTCTAAATTGCTTGGAATCTGGTCTTTTCTTGCCACTCTGATGTGGAATTTAGGCGGTGTATTAACCTCGTGGGCAGGGATTTTTATAAGAGTATCTGTAAAGCTAACTACCTTTACATCTTTGAGTTTGTTTTCAAGCTCGCTGAGGGCGGTTCTGCGAAGATTGTTTATAACACTTGCGGGTACAATAAGACCCTCGTCAAGGTCAACTTCAATCTTTTCGGCATAAAACTGAGTGCCGCCGCATTTGCCTATTCTTTCGGTGAGACCCTCTTTGGTTAACGGTTTATTGAGAGCTTTTTCGGGAATTGCATCATCACTGACAAAGCAGGTTTTCCCCATAGCAGAAACACTTAGTGAAACCTTTTCACCTTCAACAACACTGAGATAAAACTCCACGGGAATAAGGGGAGTCTCTTTCTCATAAACTCTTGCTAAGTCAGAGAGCACTTTATTTGTGGAAGCGGTAACATCTTCCTTTTGTCTTATGCCGAACATATCTCTGCCGAGCTTACTTTCAAAATATCCCTGAGTAAAGCCTGAGCGTGAGAAAACAGCTCTTAGCTTATCGGTGAGATCTCGTTGCAGATTACCCTCAAGAGCACACTTTACACTTGTAACAGCTGCGCTGACATATTCGGGGCGTTTCATTCTGCCCTCGATTTTAAGCGAGTCAACGCCTGCAGAAACAATATTGTCCATTCTTTCCACGAGGGATAAATCTTTAAGGCTCAGATCGTTTCCTGTGCCGCCCTGAACAGCAAAGGGTAAACGGCAAGGCTGAGCGCAAAGACCTCTGTTGCCGCTTCGCTCACCAAAGATACTGCTCATATAGCATTGACCTGATACGCACATACAAAGGGCACCGTGAACGAAAATTTCAATTTCAGCTGTGCAGTTATTTTTGATTTCTTTTATCTCGTCTTCTGATAATTCTCTGGGGAGAACTGCTCTTTTATAGCCGAGTTCTTCTAATAATCGCACACCCGAAAGAGTGCCAACGGACATCTGAGTTGAGGCGTGTCTTTCAATGTCGGGTGCACACTGATTAAAAAGATGAGCAAGACCCAGATCCTGAATAATAACGGCATCGGCACCACTGTTTGCTATAAGCTCGATGATTTCTTTTGCCTGCTTGAGTTCGCTGTCAAAAACAAGGGTGTTGACGGTAACGTGTACCTTGACTCCTCGGGCGTGGCAGTAGTCCACGGCTTCTTTGAGTTTTTCACCCGCAAAGTTATCGGCTTTCATTCTTGCGTTAAAGGCAGATGTGCCGAGATATACCGCATCGGCACCTGAACGCACTGCCGCAACAAGAGCGTCGTATGTGCCGGCAGGGGCGAGAATTTCGGGTTTATTTTTCATTGCCATTGATAGGAATTACCTTGCTGTTTTTGCCTGATACCGCACCGAGAACAGCATTGAGCTCTGCTCTGAGTCTGCCGTTGTCAATAGTGAGAGCCTCGACCTGTCTTTTTGCTTCTTCGAGCTCGTGTCTTGCCCAGTCAGCCTTGCTCTTGGCATTTGATGCATCGTCAAGATAGTCTTTGATCTGCTCACGGAGTCTGTCTGCAGAGTCGGATGCTTTTTTGCACTCGTCAGCATAGCTGAGTGCCGCTAAAACAGCTGCCTGAGTTGTTGAGAGACGGGGACTCTCTTTCATAATTTTTGTAAGCGCTCTGTCAAGGTCTCTGCCGAGCTCCTGAACATACTTCACGTCATCTTCTGCGATGATGGAATATTCAACGCCTGCAATGTAAAGTTTGATTTTTGTTGCTGCCATATACATCAATCCTTTCGGAAAAATTGAATCATAAATCGGTGTTTGTTCAACGGCAAAACACCCTATAAATATTCACTATATATTATACATCATATAGCTTTTATAATCAAGCAAAAATGTTAATTGTAAGATTATGTTTAAATTTAAAAATCATTTGCATTTTATCATAAGTAGTGATATAATATATAAGTTATTCATCAGGAAAGGGAGAATGTTTATGGATGCTGTCAAAGAATTTATAACGGACATTTATAATATTGATAGTGTGCAGTATGTGATTGACGCAGTAATCAAAATGGTGCTTGCAGTTTTATTCAGCGGTATCATCGGTTTTGAGCGAGAGCATTCTCACCGTCCTGCAGGCTTCAGAACACATATTCTTGTGGCTGTAGGCTCAACTCTTGTTATGATGACATCGAAGTTTGTATTTCTTGAGTATCAGGGGGTTGTTACCGTTGACCCCACAAGACTCGGTGCTCAGGTTATCAGCGGTATCGGTTTCCTCGGTGCGGGTACCATTCTTCGTGAGGGCTTCAGTGTCAAGGGTCTTACAACGGCAGCGTCCCTTTGGGCAGTATCGTGTATAGGTCTTGCTGTAGGTGCGGGGTACTATATAGGTGCATTGGTGACAACTCTTGTAATCTATATCACTCTTAATACTCTCAAACGTTTTGTTGCAAAAGGTAATCCCTCGAGAAATCTCTATATCGAAGCTGATAATCTTTCACGTCAGGCGGCGGATATCGGTGCTATCATCAAACGATACGGCGGAAATCTCCACACCCTTGAGGTACTTTATGCAGACAGTATGTCAACCAAGCGCAAGAGCGATTCTATTGTTATGAAGGCTATTGTTTTCCCGAAGGATGAGGAAAGTCTGAATATGACAATCTCGGCAATCAGATCTTTAGATGGCATAAGAGATTTATATATTGATTAAAACAGCGCGTTTTTGGTGACTTTTTTGGCGCCGGCAAAAAGTCACGCCTGCCCGGCGAGGGCAATATAAAAGAATTTAAGTAAAAATAAAACAGAGACTGATTATCAGCCTCTGTTTTTTTATTGATTGTGAAATTATTTTGCTGCTTCCGCCACTGCTTTGGCAAGCTGATCGGGGCAGGATGTACCCTTGAAACCGCATTTGATGCCTGAAAGACGGCTGATGATTTCATCGGTAGTCATACCCTCTGCAAGCTTGGCAACACCCTGAGTGTTACCTGAGCAACCGCCTGAAAATTTGATGTTTTTAACAATATTGTCTTCGATATCGAATGTGATGCCTCTTGCACAGACACCGCGTGTTTTATAACTGTGTGTCATTTTGTAGCCTCCTGAATTTTAATAAGATTATCATATTATATCGCGCCCTCTTTGTCAAGTGAGAATATAAAGCAGTGCCAATATCAGCAAAGGGTCGCGGTTTTCTTTATTCAGCAAAAAAATCAGCGAAAATATAAGTGCGGTGTCTTTGTCGAGAATATCGGTGAAAGACAGTTCTTTTTGTACTCTGCCGTGATTTGCAGGCTTTCTGCCGTAAAGGTCATATCGCATAAAAATTCTCCCTTCACTGCAAATCTTTAAGTAGTGGTAAAAGGGAAATAATCTGCATCATTTTTATAGCTTCGTCGGCTTTATGGCGTCTTTCGGGTGAAAGCATAGGCTTAAGAGCTGTGAGCAATTCGCAACCGGGATCTTTGGGCTGAGAAGAAAGTCTGCCGAGTACCGAAGCTATTTTTGTTATGGTTTCAAAGTCTATACCGTCGCTTTTTTCTTCTTGCTTTGGTTTTGATGTGTTGGTATCACCTGAGAAAAACTGCGAGGCAAGTGCTGATAGTTCTTCTATATCGTTTTGGCTCATAGAGTTTATTATGTTTTCAATGCCATCTAGGTTCAATGAGCCGAGATCCATAGTTGTTACTCCTTTTTATCTTTTATCATATTTAGAATCATTTTAGCCTTGGGCGAAGATAATATCTTTTTCAGGCGTTCAGGGTCGGATATAATACTGTTAATTTTGCTTTGCTGTTCAGGGGTAAGGCTGTCTTTTATAGCCTTTTCGATGTTTTCGGAATTGCTTTTTGAAGACATACCAAAACGCTCGAGAACAGAATTAATCTGCTCAGAAGAAATATTTATTTCATTTTCCATTGAAAAACCACCCAATCTGTGATAATATAGCTTGTAAGAAATAAATATGCCGCAAGGGAGTGTGATATGAATGAAAGTGTTGGTCTTTTCAGATTCCCACGGTGCGAGCAATCTTGCAGAAGAAATGCTTCATAAAGAAAGTGAATGCTCGCTGGTATTCTTTTTAGGTGACGGTATGGAAGAAGCCGAAAAAATGAGAGACAGATACAAGGATAGAAAATTTATTCTTGTCAAGGGCAATAACGATTGGTACTCTCAGGCTGACACCGAAGCATATAAATATATTGAGGGACTGACGGTAATGTCCTGCCACGGACACAAATTCAATGTGCGTTTTTCGTTGCGGTCTCTTCTGGCTGCGGCAGAGTCTGTCAGAGCAAATGTAGCGCTTTACGGCCACACTCATAAAAGCGGTATGTATAATGACCCCGTTACGGGCATATGTGCCATTAACCCCGGGGCACTGTGTGAAGGTAAATATGCTGTGCTCACAATAGAAAAAGGCACTTTTGATATAGAATTCAAAAGTGCATATTAAGGTATTCAGCTCGTACTGAGCTCTATAATACATAAAATTATTGAAAGAAAGAAGGAATAAAAATGGACGCAATATTTGACTCATTTTTAAGTTTCGACCTTGGCGTTTTCGAGTGGATACAGACCATTCAGAGCTCCATTCTTACAACTATAATGGTTGTTATCACCACTCTCGGTGACGAAGGCATCATCTTTATTGCAGCAGGTCTTGTGTTCTTCTTCACAAAGAAGTACAGAAAAATCGGTCTTGCAATGCTTATTTCACTTGTTGTTATGCTCGTGCTCAACAACCTCGTGCTCAAAGAGATGCTCGAAAGAGTAAGACCTTTCTACATTTTCGACCTCGAAGGTCTCTTAGCTGACAAGCAGGCATTTATCGATGCCGGCAGACTTTCAAAGTTTGACACAATGGTAGAAAAAATCCAGGCTCTTACAGAAAAATATCCCGAAATGGCAGCTGAGTGGGTTGCTAAATATGAGTACCCCAACTTTGTTGAAAAGCTTACGAGCTTCTCATTCCCCTCAGGCCACACATCATCAGCTTTTGCAGCTTGTGCAGCAATCCTCTTCCTTAACAGAAAGATCGGT
>JAZRDY010000080.1:0-4201 GCA_045660525.1 Acutalibacteraceae bacterium
GTTCAATTTCGTCGATGATTGCATCTCTTACCTTTTCAGGCTCGTTGCTCTCACCTGTGAAAATACTGCAACTAAAACCTCTGCCTGTGAAATACTCCTTGCCGAAAGACGTGTTGATAAGTCCCTTATCCATCAGTTTGCCGTAAAGAGGTGAAATTTTGCCTGCGATTATATCGAGAGCGAGTTTAACTGCAAGTGTGTGCTTGGGAGTGGGGAGTATATCGTTGAGGTTTTCTTTAAAGCCGAGTGCAAACTTTTTGATATCAACACCCAGGTCTTCTTCGATATAGTCCTGCTTTACCGTTGCTTCTTCTTCTGGTACTATCTGCTCGAAATAAACAGGCTCTTCTTCTTTGAGTATTCTGTCGGCGATTTCAAGCACCTGCTGTTTTGTAACATTACCTGCAACACTTAAAGCCATATTGCTGAGATTATAAAATGTATTATAACAGTTGTAAAGAAGCTCAGCATTTATCTTTGCAATTGATTCAATTGTTCCTGCAATATCGATTCTAACAGGGTTGCTGTGATATACACCTCTGAGAAGATTAAAGAGTACCTGCCAATCGGGATTGTCCTGATACATTCTGATTTCCTGACCAATAATTCCTTGTTCTTTTTTTACTGTTTCTTCGGTGAAATAGGGGTGCTTAACAAAATCGAGGAGTATCTCAAGATTTTTTTCAAAGTTATCTGAACACTGGAAAATATAGCAGGTACGGTCGAAGGATGTGAAAGCATTTGCATTTGCACCTGTTTCGTTAAACCGCTGAAAAGCATCGAGCTCCTCACTTTCAAAAAGCTTATGTTCAAGAAAGTGGGCAATGCCCTCAGGTACGCTTACATAGTCGCTTTCACCTTTAATGCGAAAGCAGGTGTCAACACTGCCGTATTTTGTGCCGAACATTGCAAAAGCACCTGAGTAGTCAGGCTTTTCCATAACGAAAATCTTAAGACCGCTTTTGTGGTCAATTTCATAATACTGCTCACCGAGCAAATCGTTTTTTATAAGCTTCTGGCCCATTATGCTTCCTCCTTTTCGCTTTCGAGTATAAATACAGTGTCTTCCGTAATCATATTTGCCGCAACAATAATTTCTTCACGGCTGACATTTTCAATCATTGCCGTGTAATCGTCAGGTGTCATAAACTGACCGCTCATACACTGAGATGTAAACCAGGAATCAATTGTCATAACACTGTCGCTGACACTGCTGTAGGTATCCTTAAGGCTGAGCTTTGCGGCTTTGATATCTTCGTCTGTGAAATTGCCAATTCTTACTTCGTCGAGCTCGTGACGGATAGCTTCAAGAGCTTTTTCAATGTTTTCGGTTTCTACACCGCTTTGCACTGCTATGATGCCTTTTGAATTAATAAGTCTTGCACTGCAGTAATAGCAAAGGCTGAGCTTTTCTCTTACATTCATAAACAGCTTTGAGAAGGTACCGCTGCCGAAAATAGCAGTCATTACTTTAATAGCGGCAAAGTTATCCATATCATAGGTCATGCCTGCTCTGAAACCGATAACAAGCTTACCCTGCTGTACCTTTTGCTTTTCCGTAACAGTTTTTGAGCCGTAGCTTTCAGTGATAAATTCAGTGTGCACCTCTGTTATATCGTTTGATTTTCTCTCGAGAGTTTCAAAACGGGGGAGTATTGCATCTTCGATAAGCGATTCATTGAAATTGCCTGTGATGTTAATCTGTATTTCGCTGAAAAGCAAAAGCTGTTTCCATACATCAAAGAGCTCTTTACTTGTCAGAGCATTGATTTCATCTTTTTCACCGAGCTCGCTGATACCGTAATTTTCATCACAGCACATTTCGGCAATCATTCTCTTATATGCATAGCGGATTTTATCATCGTTAAGGCTGTCGATTTTTTCACAGAGAAGTCGTTTTTCTCTTGCAATGTTTTCTTCTTTGAAACCATTGGGAGTAATATCAGGTGTAAACAGACAATCAAGAAGCAGATTGATGCCTTCAGATAAAACAGATTCCGCATCTAACGCGAAACGTTCGTCGATACAAACAAGAGTCAGAGAAAGGATCTGACTTTCACCCACCTGAGAAACGCCGGGAGTTATAACGGCACCGTAAAGAGATGCCAGTTTTCTGTTCATAGCAGTCAGTGTCGGGTTGTTTTTATTGGTACGGCCAAGCAGGTGTATCAATAATGCTTTGTGAGATGCTTTAGCATCAAGGGGTGTGATAATATTGAGACTTATTACCGAGGTTTTGAATTGTGAAGTTTTATGATAGCAGAGCTTAACGCCGCTGCAGAGTTGTTTCAAGTTCATTTTTTGCCTCCTGTGGTTTGCGATATTGTGCTTATTATACCATAAAATACCATATATATGCAAACGATATTTGTCTTATCGCTTATAGAAATTTCTTCGTCATTATGTACACTATGGACAAAATTTACAAAGCAATAAAGCTTTTTTGTGATTCGGACATTATTATATGGTTAAATTTAACAATGTTAAATTGACCTAAGAATTAGTAAAAAATGGCACTAATAGTGCTGAAAATCACAAAAAATATGCAAATAAAGTTAAAAAACCGAAAAAATATCTAAAAAATTCACTGTTTTATATTGCAAAATGCCGATAAATTGTGTACAATGGTAAAAGTGACGATAGTCAAAATATCCAATACACGAAAAATTAAGTTGGGGGGACATTAAAATATGTCTAACAGATTGTTCCAGGGAATTATACATCAGATGAAGGATGCTATTGACCGCACCATAGGTGTTGTTGATTCAGTCGGTACTATTGTTTGCTGCAGTGATCTCGGCAGAATTGGTGAAACAGGGTTTGTTGATATGAAGGATATTCTTTCAACAAGTGAAATTAAAGTTATCGGCGGAAAAACATTTCTTGCTATAGGCAACCAGAGTCATCCTGACAGTGCGATTTTTGTTGACGGTAATGACGAAAACGCTGCAAGCTTTGCAAGACTTATTTCAATTTCACTCGGTGGTATCAAACAGTACTACGATGTGAAGTTTGACAGAAACAACTTTATTAAAAACGTTATTCTTGACAATATTCTTCCGGGTGATATCTATCTTAAAACACGTGAACTCGGTTTTAATAACGAGGTATCTCGTTGTGCTATTCTTATCAGAACTCAGGAAAGATCTGAGGTGTCTATCAGTGAATCGGTTCAGGCTCTTTTCCCTGATAAAAATAAAGATTTTGTTATTAATATCAACGAAACAGATATCGCTCTTATTAAAGAGGTTCGTCAGGGCAACGAAATCAAAGACCTTGAGAAACTTGCAAGAAGCATTGTTGATTCTCTTCATACAGAACATTATGTCAACACAATTATCGGTATCGGTACCATTGTAACAGGTATTAAGGATCTTCCACGTTCATTTAAAGAGTCACAGATTGCTCTTGAAGTCGGTAAGGTTTTCGATACAGAAAAGACAATTGTTACATATGAAAATCTTGGTATCGCAAGACTTATTTATCAGCTTCCCACAACTCTTTGTGAAATGTTCCTTCGTGAAATCTTCAAAAAAGGTTCAATTGTAGGTCTTGATCACGAAACACTCTTCACTATTCAGAAATTCTTTGAAAACAATCTTAATGTTTCCGAAACATCAACAAAACTTTTCGTTCACAGAAACACTCTCGTATACAGACTTGAAAAAATCAAGAAGCTCACCGGTCTCGACCTTCGTGAGTTTGATGATGCTATTGTATTTAAAGTTGCTTTAATGGTAAAGAAGTATCTTGATGCTAAGCCCATCAAATATTAATACGATGACAAAATAACATAAAGAGAGAGATAACAATGATAGAATTCAAAGGTGTATCCATGAGATACAAGACAAATGGCGCCATTGCTCTTGATAACGTAAATGTTAAAATCGAAGACGGCGAGTTCGTCTTTATTGTTGGTGCCTCCGGAGCAGGTAAAAGCTCTTTTCTGAATGTAATTATGGGTCAGGAAAATGTCGATGCAGGTTCTGTTACTGTTGATCATTATAATCTTCAGAGAATGAAAAAAAGAGAACTGCCTTATCTTCGCCGTAAGCTTGGCATCGTCTTTCAGGATTTCCGACTTATTCCTAAAATGACCGTTTATGATAATGTTGCTTTTGCCCTTCGCGTTATCGGTATGGGTGAAAAGAAAATTACAAAGAGAGTTCGCTATGTATTAAAGCTCGTTGACCTTTCGGAC
>JAZRDY010000081.1:0-1898 GCA_045660525.1 Acutalibacteraceae bacterium
TGATAAGGGTCAGGTTGCAGGTGCAGTTCTTCTCAACATGGAAACAGGCGATTACCTTGTTGCAAAGGCAAAGACAGTTGTTATCGCAACAGGCGGAGCACGTCGTCTCCATTATCAGAACTTCCCCACATCAAACCACTACGGCGCAACAGCTGACGGTCTTGTTCTCGGCTACAGGGCAGGTGCACCTCTTCTTTATCAGGATACAATTCAGTATCATCCCACAGGTGTTGCTTATCCTTCTCAGATTTTCGGTGCTCTCGTAACTGAAAAGGTTCGTTCACTTGGTGCTATGCTTGTTAATAAAGACGGTGAGGCTTATGCTCATCCTCTTGAAACAAGAGACGTTTCCGCATCTGCAATTATCCGCGAATGTGCTAACGGCAGAGGCGTAGATACTCCTCTCGGCAGTGGTGTATGGCTTGACACTCCGATGATTGAAATTCTTGGCGGTGAAGGCACTATCGAAAAGAGAATTCCCGCTATGTTCCGTATGTACCTCAACTACGGTATTGATATGAGAAAAGAGCCTATCCTTGTTTATCCCACACTTCACTATCAGAACGGCGGTCTTGAAATCGGCGGTGAAGGCTTCACAAAGGCTATTGATAACCTTCTTGTTGCCGGTGAGGCAGTTGGCGGTATCCACGGCAGAAACCGTCTTATGGGTAACTCACTTCTTGATATTATTGTATTCGGCAGAAATGCCGGTAAGGCGGCTGCTAAGAAGGCAAAGACAGTTGAGCTCGGTTCAATGAACCTTGACCATATCGATGCATACGCTAAGGAGCTTGAAGCTGCAGGTCTTGAAACAGGTGCTGTTTCACCTCTTCTTCTTCCCAAGTATGCAAGACACGAGAGATAAGGAGATATTACAATGCGTGAGATTAGAACAGAAGTAATTACTGATGTAATTGAAAAGCTTTGTATTGACGCTAACTGTCATCTTCCCGGTGACGTTAAGTGTGCAATCAAGAATTGCCGTGCTTGCGAAGACGGCAATATCGCTAAGGGTATTCTTGACGATATCATTGAAAATTTTGAAATCGCTGATAACGAAAATGTACCCATTTGCCAGGATACAGGTATGGCTTGTGTATTCCTTGAAATCGGTCAGGATGTACACATTGTTGGCGGTGACCTTACAGACGCTATCAACGAAGGCGTAAGAAGAGGTTATACAAACGGTTATCTTCGTAAGAGTGTTGTCGGCGACCCCGTAAGACGCGGCAATACCGGAGACAACACACCCGCTATGATTTATACAGAAATCGTTCCTGGTGATCAGCTTAAAATCACTGTAGGTCCCAAGGGCTTCGGCAGTGAAAATATGAGCCAGATTCGTATGTTCAAGCCTTCAGCAGGTCTTCAGGGTATCAAGGATTTCATCATTGAAGCTGTTGAAACAGCGGGCCCCAACCCCTGCCCTCCCATCGTTGTAGGTGTAGGTATCGGCGGTACCTTTGATAAGGCTGCTCTTCTTGCAAAGAAGGCTCTTATGAGACCTATCGACTCCGAGAACCCCGATCCTTACTACGCAGACCTTGAGCGCGAAATGCTTGAGAAGGTAAACCAGCTCGGCATCGGACCTCAGGGATTCGGCGGTAAGACCACCGCTATCGGTCTTAATATCGAAACACTTCCCACACACATTGCGGGTATGCCTTGTGCGATCAATATAAATTGCCACGTTACCCGTCACAAAACGGAGGTTATCTGATATGGCAAGAAAAATTACACTTCCTCTTACAGAGGAGCTCGCAAGAACTCTTCACGCAGGTGACGAAGTGCTCGTCAGCGGTGTGATCTACACCTCGCGTGATGCAGGTCATAAGAGAATGTGTGAGGCTCTCGCTGGCGGTGAGGAGCTTCCCTTCGACCCCACCGACGCAACTATT
>JAZRDY010000082.1:0-1967 GCA_045660525.1 Acutalibacteraceae bacterium
ATTGACCACATGGGTATCGCAGCATTCTCACTTGCAGCTATTCTCGGTACACTCATCGGTCAGATTAAGATTCCTCTTTCAAGCGCAGGCCTCAGCGGCACTTGCTTCTCACTCACAACTACAGGCGGCTGTCTTCTTACAAGCCTTGTGCTCGGCCACTTCTCACGTATCGGCAAAGTAAACATTATGCCTGCTCAGAGTACTCTCAAGCTTTTCCGTGAACTCGGTCTTGTACTCTTCCTTGTTGGTGCAGGTATCCCCGGTGGTGCAGAATTCGTTGAAAACTTCGACATTATGTACTTCGTATATGGTATCATTATGACAATCGTACCCCTTATCATCGGTTACCTCTTTGCTAAGTATGTTCTTAAGCTCAGCCTTCTCAACAACCTTGGTTCAATCACAGGCGGTATGACATCAACTCCCGCTCTCGGTACTCTTATCGGTGTAGCTAAGACAGAGGACGTTGCTTCAGCTTACGCTGCAACATACCCCATAGCTCTTATTGCTGTTGTACTTGTTTCACAGCTTCTTATCATCGTGTTCTAATTGAATTACAGATATAAAAAATCCACTCTCTTGAGTGGATTTTTTCTTTTGTATTTACTTAATGACAACCGTGTTCACCGCAGGTATGACCCTCGCTATGCTCGTGATCGTGATGATCGCATTTTGCATCGGGATTATAATCGAGCTTACCGCATACATAGGCAACTACTGCCTGATCTGCACTGCCCTGAACACCGCCAAAGAACCTGATGCCCGCCTGAGTCAAAGCATTCTGTGCTCCGCCACCGATACCTCCGCAGATAAGCACTTCAACGCCCTGTTCTTTAAGAAAACCTGCAAGTGCTCCGTGACCGCTGCCATTGGTATCGACTATCTTAAAGGACACTACCCTGCTATCCTGAATGTCGTAAATTTTAAACTTTTCAGTATGGCCGAAATGCTGAAACACCTGACCGTTTTCATAAGTTACTGCAATAATCATTTTATCATCTCCTTATACTTATTGTAGTACTTCTTTCTCTTTAAGTCAAGGAGTAACAGGAAATTTGCGACGGCGGCTCCATTGCCGAAGCAAGCTTCGGCATGCGGACACCCTATGGGGTGTCCGTGGAAAATCGCCTTGCGATTTTCATGGAGCCCCTTTACCCTCTTGATGAAACTAAAAAAGGATGCCGATTTGGCATCCTTAATCTTTTTCGCTCGCCGCGTGGCATTCTTTTTCCTTGCGCGGAAAAAGAATCAAAAACGCGCTGATTTTTTTAATCCAGCACCCACATTTTCACAACCGCCAACATCTCGCGCATATAGTTCATCGGTATGGTATACCAAATAATGTCCGTACCGAGATGTGTCACCTCAGCAAAGCCCACAACTTTAGCATAGGATGCTGCACGATAAACGTGATAAGCATTGGTAACAAATACCACCGAAGACAGCGACATTCCCCTATCCTCCATTATCTCACGTGAATAGCGAAAGTTAGTAATAGTAGAAACTGACTTGTCCTCCATTATGATTTTATCTTCATCAATGCCCTTATCCACAAGATAGCGCTTCATAGCAAGAGCCTCGCTGATATCTTCCTGAGGTCCTTGTCCACCCGAAACAATAATCATAGCATCAGGGTTCTTTTCGTGGTACTCTGCCGCTTTATTGAGTCTTTTTGCAAGACCGACACTGACTCTTTCTCCCCTTATTCCGCAGCCTAAAACTATCACCGTCTGCTCAGTGTAATCGGCAGTGTCCCGACCGCCGTAAACTGCAAGAAATGAACCGAAGGACAAAATCGCAACAATGCCCACAGCGAGAACGGTACTGATTATCTTTTTAAAGGGAAGCTTATCAAAAAATACGCCATATGCAACAAGCACTGCACCGAGACCCGCCACGGGAATCATACCTATATTGAGATTTGAAATAACAAGCAACAGCGCTGCATTGGCAAGAAGAAGTCCGCC
>JAZRDY010000083.1:0-6013 GCA_045660525.1 Acutalibacteraceae bacterium
CCCTCAAAGGGTACGAGAAGATCCTTTTTATTTGCTTTGATGTTTGATGCAACAAGCTCAAAGCCGTTGGTACAAACGCTGTTTTTCTGCTGTTTGTCTGTAAGATTGATTTCGATATAATAGGTGTCTTTTTCTCCTATACGGTAATATGAAAGCACATCGTTCCACTTTTCTTTTGCAAGTCTGAAATCACCGTAAACAAGAGTAGGGATTTCGTGGCGAAGGGCTATCATCTTGCGGTAGAAGTTGAGCACTGAATCCTCGTCTTTATCCTGAACTTCAACATTGATTTTCTCATAGTCGGGCATACATTCGAGCCAGGGAGCACCTGTGGTAAAGCCCGCATTTTCTTCAGCAGTCCAGCACATAGGCATTCTGCAGTTGTCACGTGAGCCTGCAAGAAGATTTTCATAAGCCTGCTGACGAGTCATACCCTTGTCGGTCTGCTCTTTAAAATAGTTGAGCGATTCAACGTCCTTGAAGTCATAGGGTGATTTGAAGCCGCCGTTGGTCATGCCGATTTCCTGACCCTGATATACAAAGGGTACACCCTTGAAGGTCATCTGCATAAGAGCAAGAAGCTTTGAAAGCTCATTTCTGAAATGACCGTCAGGACAAACCTTACTTGTCATTCTTGTGGTATCGTGGTTTTCAAAGAAAACTGTAGGCCAACAGTGGTTGCCGTAATTCAGCTGCCACTTAACAAGCTCCTTTGCCATAGGACGAAGATCGTACTTGTATTTATTGAACTTGCTCTTGCCGGGATTTTCAATATGATCAAATGCAAAAACAACATCAAGCTCTTTTCTGTAATCGCCTGTCATAAGCTTGGACATTTCTATACCCGTACCCTGACACTCGCCAACAGTAAATGCATCATATTTGCCGAAGGTATTGACATTGAGCTCGTGTAAAAACTCGTGAAGTCTCGGGCCGTAGAAGTAATGCTCAACACCCTTTACACCCATAAGTGAGCCGATAACATCGTTACCGTCGGGAAGACCCTCTGCCTTTGAAATAAAGCTGATAACATCAAGACGGAAACCATCGATACCCTTGTCAAGCCAGTAGTTGACCATTTCATAGAGCTCTTTTCTGAGGTTTTCATTCTCCCAGTTAAAGTCCATCTGCTTTGATGAGAACAGGTGAAGTGCCCACTGCTTTCTTTCGGGATAGTAATTCCATGCACTGCCACTGAAAATTGAATTCCAGTTGTTGGGAGGTGTATTTTCGTCGCCGTCGCGCCAGATGTAGTAATCTCTGTAGGGTGACTTCGGGTCGCTGACTGATGATTTGAACCACTTATGCTCGTCGGAGCTGTGGTTGATAACAAGGTCCATAATCAGCTTGATATCTCTCTTGTGAGCCTCTTTAAGGAGCTTATCGAAGTCCTTCATTGTGCCGAACTCTTTCATTATCTTGCGATAATCTCTGATATCATAACCGTTATCATCATTGGGTGAATCATAGATAGGACTGCACCAGATAGCGTTGATGCCGAGCTCTTTGAGATAGTCGAGCTTTTCAATGATACCCTTAAGGTCACCGATACCGTCGCCGTTTGAGTCTTTGAATGAACGGGGATAAATCTGATAGAAGACAGCTTCTTTCCACCATTTCTTTTCGATGGGTGCATCGTCCTCGAGAGGTACACTCTGCTCGCTGTTGAGGATGCCGAGAAGTGAATCAACGAAAGCATCGTCAACCTTACCGCCTGAAAGTTTCTGTATCTTTTCGAGGGTAAGCTTTGCCAGAGGGCCTTTCTTTAAAATATCAAGGCTCATGCCAACGCTGTAGAGCGCCTTTGCAAGTATATCGTGACCTGCAGGTGTTTTGACAATCTCGCCAATGGGAGTAGTTTTTGTAACTGTGATACTCTTCATAATTTTTCCTCCAATATTTTGCTAATTATATAATAAAACAAAAGCAGGCGTTTTACAATATATTATTTGTAAAAAGTTTGGTTTTTCTGTTGGTACGAAGCAAAAAGCTCCCTTTTGGGGAGCTTTTTTGCTTAATGAAAGGTATATATAAGATAGTTATTTTTTGTAATAGTCAAGACCGATATTCCAGCCGTATTCTTCGGCAAAAGCCTCGGCAGCCTTATTATCAGCAAACTTCTTGTCGATATTGAACTTAACTACAAGGTTAGTACCCTCAATATTATCTCTGAAAACAGGCAGACCGTTTTCATCTATATAAACCTCATCATAAGTAACGATTCCGCCTATTTCATCATTACCTATAACTACAAGACCGAAGTCATTATCTGCAAACATCATTGCATTTGTAACTTCTGTTACTACACACCATCTGTCCTCTTCAACCTCGCCTATACCGTATCCGCCACGAAGAGAGCCTTGTGTACTACAGGGGTTATATTCTGCAACTACAACTGACATATCAAACCAGATATTTTTGTCTTCTTCTGTGAGCTTTGCACCGTCTATTCTTGTAACCTCTGTAATGAGATAATATCCTTCTTCGATAGTCCACTGAAATTCAGCAGTACCGTCAAAAATTGAGCCGTTAACAACCTTATTGCATTTTCTCTGACCACTGACAATTTTATCAATTTTAAATGTATAGCCGTCTTTTTCGGCTGTGATACCTATATCATAAGCATCATCATAATTTAAAAGCAAATCGTCGGCACCCTCTGTATCACGGGAAAGGTTTGCGAAATAATCGTCAGCCTTTGCAAAGGCTTCGTCAAATACAGCAACTTCATCACTGTAGGTGGCATTATTTACAGCCTCCTGAATACTCTCTCGCCATTCAGGGCTAAAAATCCTCAATACGTTGATAGCACCTGCTGTCAAAGATAAACAAACCACAAGCACTGCAGCAATGAGAGCAGCTACCTTTACTCGAGGTCTCTTGCGGGTCACGGCAGTGTCCGCCTTGCCGAGAAGAGTCTGCATATCTTTTTCAAACTTATCTGAATAAGGTCTGATTATCTGTTTTTCTTCGGGCAGTGAAGCAATTTCCTGTCTTGCAGCTTCTTCAAGTGCTTTTTTAAGCATTGGATTGTCTTTTTTCATAGAATTCGTCCTCCTTTGTAATTGTGTTTATAAGCTTTCTCCTGCCTCGGAAAAGCTGCTGCTTGACGGTGTTTTCTTTGGTACCCGTAAGGTCGGCTATTTCCGAAAGGCTAAGGTCATTGAGATAATATAATGTCAGCACATCGCGGTATCTTTCTTCGAGTGAGAGTATGGCTGAAACTATCTGATTGTAGCTCTCCTTACGGCAGATTTCGTCAAGCAGACTCTCGTCGGCCTGAGCCTGAGCTTCGTCAAGAGCTGTCTCTTTCTCGGGCAAGCCCATACGAAGAATGTTGAGTGCTCTGCTTCGTGCCGCTTTGACCATATAGGCACCCGTCTTAACCGAGTCGATATCCTGTATCTTGTCAAGATGCTTGTATACAGCAATAAATGCATCGTGTACTGCGTCTTCGGCTCTTTGAGGGTCAGAAAGCACCTTGCAGGCAGTTATGTACATTCGGTTTTTATATTTGTCGTAAATAAGTCTCAGTTTTTCTTTATCGCTTTCGCTGTGCATTTTATCTCACCTCCTTATGTCTTTTAAAGGCCTTTCACTTATATAAACACAGTTTCAAAGGGGAAGGTTACAGGAATTTTAAAAATAATTTTATTGCACTCGCCGTGCAGGTGTTACTTTTTGCTATCGCCCAAAAAGTAACCAAAAAGACGATGATGCTTTCCAACTCCTCACTCCTAACTCCTAACTAAACAAGACGGTAGTCACCTACCGCCTTTAATATTAAATTATGCTTCCCAGGGGAATTTGTAGTCAAGACCAAGGTCGTCACGAACCTTGTTCATTTCAGCCTGAACTGATTCGTTGATGGGTACACCGCTGTCTTTTCTCTGCATCCAGATGTCATACTCTTTTTCACCTGCTGTGTAGATTCTGTCTTCGCCGGGAGCTTTCTTTGACTTTCTCATTGAACGAACGATGTCGCCTGCCTTCTTACGAGCGATTTCTTCGCCGAGGAAGTGGTTTGTATCGATAGCGATGAAGAAGTGACCGAGCTGATAGGGTCTGATGTTGCCTTCAGCATCCTTACCGTCGAGATCCTTACCGTATGCGCCATCCTGAAGAATTGATGAAAGGAATTCTACGAAGAGTGCAAAGCCGTAACCCTTGTAACCGCCGAGAGCTTCACCGATACCACCGAGAGTAGTAAGAGCTGCTGTACCCTGACGGATCTTCTTAAGAGCTACACCTGCATCGCCTTCTACGGGGTTACCGTCGAGGTCGATAACAGTACCGGGATGAATTTCTTCACGGATTCTCTCATAGTATTCAACCTTACCGTTCTGTGTGATTGATGTAGCACAGTCGAAGTTGAAGTCGAAATCTTCATCAGTGGGAACGCCGAGTGTGAAGGGGTTAGTACCGAACATTCCCTCAACACCGAGTGTGGGAGCAACTGAAGGACGAGCGTTTGTACCTGTCATACCGATGCAGCCTGCCTTTGTAGCCATTGATGTGTAGTAACCTGCGATACCGTAGTGTGTTGAGTTACGAACTGTAACCATACCCATACCGTATTTCTTAGCCTTTTCGATTGCCATGCTCATAGCCTTATAACCGATAACTTGGCCCATACCGTGGTGACCGTCAACAACTGCTGTTGTTTCTGTCTCCTTGAGGATTTCGAAATTTGTTACAGGGAACTGAATACCTGCATTGATTCTGTCGATGTATACGGGCTTGAAACGATTGCAACCGTGTGACTCGATACCTCTTCTGTCTGATTCGAGGATAACGTCAGTTACGATTTCAGCATCGTCTGCGGGTACACCTACACCGATGAATGCATCTTTGATAAAGTCATGTGTGGTTTTCCAGTCAAGAATAACTTTTGCCATTGTGAACACTCCTATATATTTTTTAAAATTTTTTATATTTTCAAGCCTTAAGGCTTAAATTACTTATTCTTTATCTTCCCAGTTCATAGCTCTGGTAACAGCCTTCTTCCAGCCGTCGTAGTACTTGTTTCTTTCTTCCATTGACATTGCTGGCTCGAAGACTCTGTCAACCTCACGGTTAGCTTCGATATCGTCAAGGTTTTCCCATACGCCAACAGCAAGACCTGCAAGATAAGCAGCACCGAGAGCTGTGGTTTCAACTGTCTTGGGTCTGTTAACCTTCGTCTGAGCCATATTAGCCTGAATCTGCATCATAATGTTACTTACACTTGCACCGCCGTCAACACGAAGCTCACCGATTTCGATACCTGAGTCGTCTTTCATTGCTTCGAGAAGATCGGTCATCTGATAGGTGATGCTTTCAAGCACTGCACGGCAGATGTGCTTTCTGTTTACACCTCTTGTAAGACCAACCATACAGCCTCTTGCATACATATCCCAATAAGGAGCACCGAGACCTGTAAACGCAGGTACAAGATAGCAACCGTTTGCATCGTCAACCAATTCTGCAAGCTCGTCGCATCTCTTGGGGCTGTCTACAAGCTGAACCTCATCACGAAGCCACTTGATGACCGAACCCGCATTGAAAGCTGAGCCTTCAATTGAATATGTGGTTTTACCGCCGAGACTCCATGCAACACCTGTGAGAAGATTGTTCTTTGATTCAACTCTCTTTTCGCCTGTATTCATAAGAAGGAAGCAACCTGTACCATAGGTATTTTTTGACATACCGCTTTCGAAGCAAGCCTGACCGAAAAGTGCTGAGGGCTGGTCACCGATAGCACCGCAAATGGGCACACCTTCGAGCTCTTCAAGACCGATGATACCTGATGCAACCTTGCCGTAAATCTCACTTGAGGGTACGGGTGTGGGAAGAATATTCATAGGTACACCGACCTTTTCGCAAAGGTACCCATCCCAACAGAGCTTATCAACGTCAAAGAGCATAGTTCTTGATGCGTTTGAATAGTCTGTTACGTGTACTCTGCCACCTGAAAGGTTCCAGATAAGCCAGGTTTCAACTGTACCGAAAAGAAGCTGACCCGCCTGAGCAA
>JAZRDY010000084.1:0-4067 GCA_045660525.1 Acutalibacteraceae bacterium
AGACATCAAGATGGAAGTTTACCGTGCATCAGGTGCAGGCGGACAGAAGGTTAACAAGACTTCATCAGCTCTACGTCTTATTCATGAGCCCACAGGTATTGTTGTATCTTGCCAGGTTGAAAGAAGCCAGCATCAGAACAGAGAAGTTTGTATGAAGATGCTCAAGTCAAAGCTCATCGAAATCAAAGAGAGAGAGCACCTTGACAAGATTGAAGACATCAAGGGTGAACAGAAAGAAATCGGCTGGGGCAGCCAGATCCGTTCATATGTATTTATGCCTTACACTCTTGCTAAGGACCACAGAACAGGTTATGAAATGGGTAACATCAATGCTGTTATGGATGGCGACATTGACGGTTTCCTTAATGCATATCTTAAGAAGCAGTCACTTGACGCACTTAATGCAGAATAATTAAAGTTCTTTTGATTACTTTTCTTTCAAGAAAAGTAATGCCCGCCCGGCGAGGGCGTACTAAAAAACATCGGTCACTTCGGTATAGAGGTGGCCGTATTTTTATTGACAAACTTATTTCATTGTTATAAAATTAACTCAAAGGAGTGTGATAATATGAAGCTATACATAAGACAGAAAGTCTTTTCGTTTAAAGATAAGTTTACTGTAAAAGACGAATACGGACAGGATAAATATATGGTAGAGGGCGAATTCTTCTCTCTGGGTAAGAAGCTTCACGTTTATGATATGGCAGGTAACGAGGTGGCTTTCATTCAGCAGAAGCTTCTCAGCTTTTTGCCAAGATATTTAGTTTTTGTGGGAGACAGACAGATAGCCGAAATAGTAAAGCAGTTCAGTCTTTTCCGACCTAAATATGAGGTGGCAGGTCTTGATTGGCAGGTTGATGGCGATTTTATGGCTCACGACTATGAGGTAACAGAAAACGGCAGACCTGTTGTTATAATCCATAAAGAGTGGATGACCTGGGGCGATTGCTACGAGCTTGATATTGCTCCCTATGCCAATGAAATAGCAGCCCTTGCGACTGTGCTTGCCATTGACTGTGCAACCGAGCCAAAAGGCGGAGCAAGTGTGAGCATATCTTCGGGCGGAAACTGATATTTAAAAGACAGCTGTAACGGCTGTCTTTTTTGCACTAACTAAAAAGGCGATGGAATTATCATCCATCGCTTTTTTGTAATTGAAAATTATTCAAAAATGCTCTTGAACATATCAAGACCGGAAATTTTCATAACCTTACTGCTGATAAGCGAGCACTTTGTGCCAAGAAGCTTATAACCCTTATCCATAAAGTGAGCATCCATGCCAAGGACCATCTTGTCTCTCTTTTTCCAGATGCCCTTGATGATATAGTCAACCATTTTGTCGCAGTCTGTGCTGATTAAATCCATAGCCTTCTGAGCCTTGTCTGATGACTTTGACTGATTGCGGAAAATATCTGTCTTTGTAAAGCCGGGACAGATAAGTGCAATATAGCAGTTGTCTCTGTGTTCTTCTCTCATAGCCTCAGTAAAACCTTTGAGCGCTGCCTTGCTTGCAGAATAAACTGATGTGCCTGCAAGTGAGCAAAGAGCTGCAGAAGAAGCAACGTTGATAACAGCGGCAGAGTCCGACTCTAAAAGAACGGGCATAAGGGCATTCATTGAGTAAACACAGGAAAAGAAATTGATTTCCATAGCCTTTTTGATTTCGTCAATGGAGTAATTCATAAACTTATCAAACTTTGGCAGAATGCCCGCATTGTTGATGAGAATGTCAGGCTTGATGTTTTCTTTTTTCAGAGTATCGGCAAGCTCGTGCCACTTGTTTTCCTGAGAAACATCGAAAGTATAATAGGTGAAGTTATCACCTTTATTGCCCAGCTCTTTTTTGAAGTTGATAAGTCGCTCTTCGTTTCGCGCAATGCCGATAACCTTGCAGCCGTGATCTTTTATCAATCTTTCAGCAATGCCTTTGCCGATACCGCTTGAAGCACCGGAAAGAATGACTGTTTTGTAATCAAACCAACATTTATTCATATTAATCTTCCTTTGTTTTAAAAGTTAAACTGATTATATCACTTTATTTTAAAAATGTAAACCGATGTTGATTACACTTTGCTGAAAATATAATCGCAGATGTTTTTGCAGTGCTTTTCAAGAGATTGGAAGTCCATGGCATCCACATAAATCTTTTCAAGTTTGTCGTGAGTGAGCTTTGCGTCTTTGAGAGCAGAGATTGCTTCGTCGGTGAGCTCTCTTATAAGTTTGCGGTTAAAGCGCAGATATGCCGAGTGCTCATTTATGCCCTCATAAAAGAAACGCTTTGTGTGTATTATTCTGTCAAATTCAATGGATGTTTTGTGGTCGCTCCGTATTGTAATAAGAGCGAGATTTTTTTCAGGGATAATAATATGCTCACAGTGCATTTTCGGCTTCATCGGGCAATGACAAAAGATTACATCATAGCCGTTTCTTATGGCTGCTTCACCTATTCTTTCTAAAATGACGCCTGATACACCCGAGTATTCATCATCAATGCCTATAACTCTGTATGAATTTTCGCGGATGTACTTATCAAGAAAGATTTTGCCTTTTGGTGTGATAGCACTTATGAAACGTTTGCTCTTTTTACCCGGCTCTGAGCTTTTCTTTTTTGGCAGTTCTCTTTGAACAAAGCGGAAAGCAAAATTATCTGCTTTATCTTTGTCGGTATATTTTGCGGTAAGCCTGAGATTTTCTTCGGCAATGTGACCTGCAGCAGCAAGATATTTTGCACTGCGACGATGATGTATTGAATTTTCCAGGATGAGGGCACGTATTTCGTCGGCTTTTGCATAAAGTTTATCTTTATCCCAGAAGTCGCCTGTGTTAATTATGTTTTCGCAGGCACCGGGAAATTTGGGCTCAATAACGTGTGGCGAAGTGCCGTCGGCGATGCTGACTCCTATTTCGGGTACAATTATGCCGTCGAGGCTGTCGGGGTCTGCAGAACAATATATTTTTTCCGTGGCAATGCCTCGTTTTTCACACTCGGCCACAATAGCTTTCATAAGAGTTGATTTGCCTGTGCCGGGCCCGCCTTTTATAATGTAGGCACAGCAGTTTTCATAGGGGTTATAGAGTTCATCAAAAAAAGAAACAAAGCCCTGAGGCGTATTTGCGCCGAGAAAGCTTGCAAAATTCTTTGCCATAAAGAAAACCTCCGAAAAACAATTTCAATATCAGTTTATTCAAAGTGTTTTTCTTTGTCACTAAACTATTGATTTTTTCGCGGTTTATGGTGTATTATATTAAGGTAAATATATTTTAAGGAGAATAAAAGATATGATAAGCCAGAGCGTGAAAAAATTAGTTGCCTACGGTCTTGCAACAGGTCTTATTGAAAAGGAAGACGAGATTTTTGCAAGAAACCGCATTCTTGAGATTTTACATATTGATGAGTACACTGCCGACGACAGTGAGTGTGTATGTGAAGATTTAGAAGCAACCCTTGGTCAGCTTCTCGACTATGCAGTAGAAAAAGAACTTATCGGTGACGACATCACAAGCAAAGACCTTTTTGATACAAAGCTTATGAGTGCACTTGTGCCAAGGCCCAGCGAAGTAATCAGAAAGTTCCGCGACCTTTATGCCAAGTCACCTCTTGAAGCAACAGACTATTATTATAAGCTCAGCCAGGATACAGATTATATCAGACGTTACCGTATCGTAAAAGATCTTAAATGGAAGTGCGACACAGCTTACGGTGAGCTTGATATTACAGTTAACCTTTCAAAACCTGAAAAGGACCCCAAGGCTATTGCTGCGGCTAAAAATGCAAAGCAGAGTTCGTATCCCAAATGTATGCTCTGTGTTGAAAACGAAGGCTATGCAGGAAGAATGAATCACCCTGCAAGACAGAACCACAGAATTATCCCCATCGAAATCGACGGCGGTCAGTGGGGCTTCCAGTATTCACCTTATGTTTACTACAATGAGCACTGCATCGTATTCAATGCGCTTCATACACCTATGAAGATTGATAAGAGTGCTTTCAGAAAGCTTTTCGATTTTGTTAAGCTCTTCCCTCACTATTTTGTAGGTTCAAATGCAGACCTCCCCATTGTCGGCGG
>JAZRDY010000085.1:0-4580 GCA_045660525.1 Acutalibacteraceae bacterium
AAACAGAAGGACGAAAACGCTCTTAACGGAATTTTCTACTTCGTGACAATAATCTTTACTGTACTTATAATACTGACACTTAATCTTAAATCAGTACCCCTTACCCTTATGCTTTTCGGCGGCATTGCCTGCCTTATGTCAGCAGTGAATAATGTTATAACAAGTGTTGTACCTCTTTATTCAAGAGACAAAATCGATTCGGGATTTTCAGCAGGGCTTCTCAATACTTTCTGCTATATAGGAAGCACTCTTGCAACATCGATGCTGGGCAAAATCGCAGATACAAAGGGCTGGAACGATGTGTTCGTTTGTATTTTGATATTTACTGCTGTTTCATTTGTTGTTTGTTTTGTTTCGGCAGTACTGAATAAAAAAGCGAAATTTAATAAAGGATGATAAATTATGGTCAAAGCAATAACCGACATAGTAAAAGAAGCAGGAAAGATTATTCTTGCTGCACATAATCAGGAAAGTAGTATAACTGCCAAGGAAGGCAAGAAAAACTTTGTAACAAAGTACGATGTTGCCGTACAGGATTTTCTGTTTAAAGAGCTTGGCAAGGCCTTCCCTGATGCTGAATTTATCGGCGAGGAGGCCGAAAATGATTTTTCAACCAATGGTTTGCGTTTTATAATAGACCCCATTGACGGCACTACAAATTTTATGCAGGATTACCGTTGCAGTTGCATTTCTGTTGCACTTTGTAAGGAAAACGATGTTATTGCAGGTGTTGTATATAACCCCTACACCGACGAACTTTTCAGCGCTGAAAAAGGTAAAGGTGCATACTTGAACTCTGAAAGAATAAAAGTGAGTGAGCGACCTCTTTCAGACGGACTCGCTCTTTTCGGAACATGTCCCTATCATCCCGAAAATACAGACGAAACTTTCGCACTCTTAAGAAAAGTCTTTGATCTTTCCCGTGATATTCGCAGAAGCGGTACGGCGTCTTACGATATATGTATGATAGCCTGTGGCAGAGGTGAGGTGTTCTTCGAAAAGGCTTTACAGCCCTGGGATATTGCTGCAGGAACACTGATTGTAAAAGAAGCCGGCGGCATAGTAATAAACTACGAAGGCAAAGAAATTAGTCTTTCAACACCGAACGATATTATTTTTGCTAACCCCAAGGCTTATGAAGAATTTAAAACTCTGATTTAAATTAGTACATAACATTTCTCCGTCACAGAACTCTTCCATAAGGTCATTGAACAAATGGTTGGAATAAACAGGGGTAAAAACTATTAACAACACAACATAGTACAAACTCGATGGGGATTACCACCTTTGTTTATTTTGTGACTAATAAAACTAAGCGTTGCAGTTGGGCTTTAATCGTCCCTCTTGCAACGCTTTTAGTATGGTTATCAATTTATATTGTGCATCTTATGACTTCGTACTGCCCATCACATCATCTGTGTCTGCAAAAAAGACTTCTGAAGTATCCTTCTCTTTTGAAGTGCTTACACGTTTCATAAGCTCTTCGTAATAAATCTCATCGTCAAAAGGAAGGGTGATTTCTTTACCAAGGAAGGACGAGAGATGCATAGCATTTGAAAGAATAAGACCGTTAAGACCCTCTCTTCCGTCGGCAACAAGCTGTCCGTCACCGAGAATAGTCTTTGCCCAGGCGTTGAGTACTCCGACATGCTGCAGATTTTTATGGTCTGTTTTTACTCTGACTTTTTTAGCTTTTGGTGAACCAAAGGCTTTTTTGTTAGTCTTAGTAAATTCGGGTTCGCTCATATTATATTCAAGCATTGTCAGCTTATTGTTTTCAACAACGAATTTCGCTTTGTCCATCTGAATCTCGAAACGGTTTGTGCCGTGAGCGTCACCTGTTGAGGTTACAAACACACCCGTTGCACCGTTTTCATATTCAACATAAGCTGTAACATCGTCTTCAACCTCAATATCGTGCCATTTGCCGTATTGAAGATGTGCATGTACCTTAACGGGCATACCGCAAATCCATTGCCACAAATCAAGCTGATGCGGGCATTGATTGAGAAGTACTCCGCCGCCTTCGCCTGCCCAGGTAGCACGCCATCCGCCTGAATTATAATATGCCTGAGGGCGGTACCAGGTAGTAATGAGCCAGTTGGTGCGTCTGATGCTGCCGTATTTACCTGATTGAACAAGCTCACGAAGCTTTCTGTAAACACAGTTGGTACGCTGATTAAACATCATTCCGAAAACTACTTCGGGGTGTCTGTCAGCTTCTTCGTTCATTTCTTTGACCTGTTTTGTATAAACGCCTGACGGCTTTTCGAGCATAACATGAATAGATCTCTTCATACATTCAATAGCAAGAGTCGGATGGTCATAGTGAGGCACAGCGATAATACAAGCATCTATAAGTCCGCTGTCAAGCATTTCTATATCATCGCTGAAATATGCAATATTCTTGCCGAATTTCTGTTTCTTTGCCCATTCAAGTCTGTCCTTGTTTATGTCTGCAATGGCAGTGATTTCAATGTGGGGGCATAAGCCTAATTTAATGAATTTTGCGTGGCCTGAGCCCATATTTCCTATTCCGATAATACCAACTTTTATCTTCTTTTTCATTATTCAAAACCTCTTGATTTCAAAAATTCGTAGCTTCTACTAAGACAGTCGAAGGGATTTTCCTTGTTACAGTCATCCTGTTCAACGAGCATATATTCTGTACCCGCTTTTTCTGCGGCATTAAACACTCTGTCAAAATTGATGTTACCCTCACCGATAACTGCCATTTTTCTGTCAAAGCTGTGGTCTTTCAGGTGAATGCAAGGAACTCTACCCGAAAGCTTTTCAATCCAGTATGCGGGGTCTGCTCCTGCTGTTTGTGCCCAATATGTATCGAAGGTAAAGCCCATAATTTCAGGTGAAAACTGCTCGGCAAGATACTCAAGCACAATGCCGTCTTTGTATCTGCGGAACTCTTTTTCGTGATTATGATACATAAAGTATCTGCCCTCTTCTTTTATTGCCTTTGCTACGGGGAGATATTTTGACAGAAACTTATCCATATCTTTTTCGCTTCCGTCAAAGCCGTACCAACCAAGTCCTACATAATTACAGTCAAAAGCATAATGGTCACGGGCAACTTTTGCGGGATTCTTTATAAGATCATCTGCAGGGATGTGTGTAATTACACACTTAAGATCACACTTTTTAAGCTGTTCATTAAGCCATTCGGGTTCATATTTGCAAGTACCCGAAACCTGAACTGTCTTATAGCCGATATCTGCTACTCTTTCGAGGGTTTCGGCAAACTTCTTTTTGGTTTTGCAGAAGTCTCTTACTGTATAAAGCTGTGCACCAATTTGCATAATATTTTCTCCTTAAAGTAAATCTCTGAAGCTTTCACAAGCAACATCAAAGGCTGTGTTGCTGTCAGAATACTTATAACTTATCTGCCTTTTTTCACCTATACGCTCAAGAAACTTAAGTCCCTTGAAAGCTATCAGATGAGGCTCAATTGTAAAGTTAGTACCGCCAAGAGAAATGTATTCCTGTGCAATTTTCTGTACATTTCCGACACCCTTACCTGCAGGTACAACAAAACCCGACGGCAGAGCATCCTTTATATGCATATAGTAAACATAATCTTTCAGCATCTCCCAGGCCTTTAATGTGTGGGCACCGCACTGAACAAAGTTTGCGGGGTCAAAAACGCCCTTGATATCGGGCAGTGATTTATGTATTTCCAGACATCTCTCGGCAGTATCACCGTAAATACCCTTTTCGTTTTCGTGGCAAAGAACAACATCATATTCCTTTGCAACTTCGCAGAATTGTCCGAGACGGTCGATGACCTCGTTTTTATAATCGTCGGGATTCTTTCTCTTAGGTGTATAGAATGAGAAAAGCCTGATGTTGTGGCTATCGAGAGCTTTTGCAAATTCAAGAGTGTGCTTGAATTTGTCAAGATGCTTGCCGAAGTCATCGGTTATGCTGATTTTGCCTATAGGTGAACCGACTGACCAGACACAAAGCCCATTTGCATCAAGCTTGTTTTTAACTTCTTTTGCTTTTTGGAGTGTTATATCGGAAATGTTTGTGCCATCAACATTTCTGATTTCCATTCCTTGAAGATTATTGCGAATAAGAGCCTTTATCTGTGAGTCGATATCAGCACTTGCTTCGTCGGAAAAAGCATAGATTCTGATGTCATTCATATTGTATCTCCTTTCAGGATTTTCTGCGGATATTTTTACAAGACGGGATAATTCTTTTTTATAAAGTTGATTATATCACCCATAAAACAAAAAGGCAATAGTTTACCGCAGTGATACCAAATCAAAGCAGGGGATACAACCATAAAAAACACACTCCCGTTGGTGGGAGTGTGTTTTTTATGATGTGTTGCAGATTATCTTGCAAGAACAATTGTCTTTGTTTCACCTTTAGCGAAAGTAACAGATTGTTCTTCGCCACCATATACGCTGACCTTGATAGTCTGATCTTTATCACTTGTGATTGTAAGTGTAACATTTTCTGCTGCCCATTCGATGTCAACCTCTGCATTTGTTCTTGCACGAAGGCCCTCGGTGCTACGCTCGCTCCATTCATCGGGAAGTGCGGGGAGTGCCTCG
>JAZRDY010000086.1:0-20174 GCA_045660525.1 Acutalibacteraceae bacterium
GCAGTTCTTTTACTGTGTCGGCATCGCCTTATCTTCCCGGGCCGCTTCCAGCCAAGTATTGTCAGCACTGATGAGCTTAACTACCGTGTTCGGGATGGGAACGGGTGGACCCTCATCGCTAAAAACACCGACTACGTTTGCACTACTATGCATCCGTTTCATTCAGTGTTGGTATTATATACGAAGCGGATGCGTTTGTCAATAGGTTTTATCAAATTTTTTAATGTTTTTTTATTGGTACGGGTCAGTTATACATAATTTGTGCAGGTTGTATGCCCGAAAGGGGCATTATCTCAGCTTTAATTTCTTTTTTATAACAAGATATACAGATATTGCTATGGCAATAGAAATAGGATAAAGCAGGAACAAGCCGATTCTTGCAGTTAAAACTTTTTTCTCTGCTTCATCTTCGGCATCAATCAGCGCCTGATGTGTATAGCATTTTATGGGTACAACATCACCGTGGGTTGGTTTGACGCTGTAAACTTCTTTGTTGTTAAGATTGAAAAACAAACCGCTTTCCAATGTGCCCCATGTGGGGACGTAATAGATGTCTCCCATCTCATGCATAATGTTGCTGTCAAAGCTTTGATTGTTATAATTTTCTTTTGGCTCGGGTACTTCTGTTTCTATATATTCCGTAAATTCTTCTACTGTATAGAATTCCCTGCACTCAGCAATATCATAAATTACTTCTCTATACGGATAGCCGAGATTTGCAATGGCTGAACCTGTAAGGAGTGCTGCTGCAAGGGCGAGACTGAAAACTGAGTTCATGACCTTGCCGAAAACCTTTCTCTTCCACTTTGGCAGGAACTCCATTTTAATAAGGATGATTTCTGTGAGGATCAGAATTACCGCCGCGATTATAGAAAAGAAAATCAAAGCACCATAATCGCTCATGGATGATATGGGGTCAACAGAACCGACAAAAGCAGGAATAAAGAAAAACGCAGGATAATAAGTAAAGGTTGAAAATCTTAAAGCGGTCTTTTTGTCGCTTTTGTCACTGTGATTATTCACATAGGCTGAATATGTCATACAGGAATATATTACCAATACACCTTGTGCTATCATATTAAAAGCCAGGAGAACACCGCTTACAATTCTGACAATATAATAGGTTTCGGTATTAAATCTGAATGTATAGTTGAGAAGGCACAATACAATAGTGCCGCTTAAACCGAGCACAATCGACAACAGTGAAGCAGCGGTGTTTTTTTGTTTGAATCTGTAAAAAGCTTTCTCCCTGTCTTCTTCAGCCGAGGATGTATCGGGGAGTGAAGTTTCTTTGGTATCCTTGGTTGCCTTTTCACCTGCAAGTAGTTCGTCGGTTGTTACATCGAGGGTGTAGGAAAGCAAGGGGAGGATGCTTATATCGGGAGCTGACTCTTCTCTTTCCCAATGGCTGACAGTTTTATCTGAAACACCTAATATTTCACTTAGTTGTTTCTGAGTGAGGTTTTTTTCTTTTCTGAGTTGGGCTATAAAAGCACCGAGTGACATCTTCATAAGGGTACCTCCTTGTTGGTTGTGGTTTTATTGTATCAGTACCACGAGAAAAAGTACACAAGACAGTCGGGGAATGGACTCTCAGAATCTGAGAGTCACCATTGTTAAAAGGATTTCGGCAAAAATATCATACCGATTTCACATAGAAAGGGTATTATTAATCAGTAAAGATATCCATCGAGCTTGAAGATACAACCGCTTGTGATTGGTCATAAGATCTGTAGAAATATGTTGTTGGCTCGACGGTGTTCGGTATATATGACTGCACTGGACTTGACGGCGCATAGCTATAATCTGATGAATAATTTGAAGTCGGTGCCATTGTCGGGGGAGCCGTTAAAGGCTCTGTGGGCCCTGGATTTATTGTATTAACAGGGAAAATGGCATAGATGAAAAGCAACAGCACTATGAGACAAAGTATAAAAGGAATTGTTACAACCGAAGCACCTTTTCTTTTCCAATGCTTAAGTTCTGTTTCATCCGCATTGCAAGAAATGATAACTGTTTTAAATTTTTGATATGAAAGATAAGACAGTAGTAAAAAAAGACACACTGCAAAAAAGATTATATAAGGAAGCATTGTCAAAGCATTTTTGATAATGTTTTCATATTCAAGAAACCAGATAATCGTCCAAGGGATAGCTATTGAAAATGTTGAAACAAAAGCAGTAATAACCATTGAGGTTTTAAGTTTAGTATAAGAATTCTGCAATCTTATTTTAGCAAACTTCTTAAACTCCGACTCTTTTACTAACGGATCATAGCTGAAGTTGTTTACGTTTAGTTTCGGCTCTTCTGCTGTTTCGCAAGTGATATTTTCCCTCTCCTCAGAGACTTTCCTCTCACCCTTGAGCAACTCATCGCAGGTGACACCGAAGTATTCGGCGAGTATAGGTATCACACTTATATCAGGTGAATATTTATCACATTCCCAATGGCTTATGGTCTTGTCCGATACACCGAGATAGTCGGCTAAATCTCTTTGGGTTATGCCTTTTTCTTTGCGAAGCTCTGCAAGAAAGTTGCCTATAGATTTGTTTGTCATAAAAGTCACTCCTTTTGTGTTTTATTGTGACTTAAGTATATGGGCAGACTGCGAAAATGTAAACTAAGCAGACCTTGAAATCACTCTCGGTTTGCGAGAGACGCCGTTTAAGTTAGGAGTTAAGGGTCGCTTCGCTCCGATTATATCCGTTTAAGGTTCGGATAATAGATGAGATTTGGCCCACCCTTTTTACAATCTGCAAACTTACAGTTTTTTGTTTGTTTCCTTTGCGGGCAGATGGTTTGGAGTTAGTTTGTGGCTTGTTCGCGACCACAACTCCTAACTCCTAACTTCTCACTCCTAACTTAATTGATTTGGACTCAGTCCAAATCAATTAAAAGCTCCACAGGACAATGGTCTGAGCCGAAAATCTCAGGGTGAATCTTTGAGTCGATGATTTTATCTTTGATATAGTCCGAGACTACAAAATAGTCAATACGCCAGCCTGCATTCTTTTGTCTTGCCTGAAAACGATAGCTCCACCAGGAATATGCACCCTCGACGTCGGGATAGAGATGACGGAATGAGTCAGTGAAACCTGCTGTGAGCAATTGTGAAAACTTCTCACGTTCTTCATCAGAGAAGCCTGCATTGCCGCGGTTTGATTTGGGGTTCTTAAGGTCTATTTCTTCGTGGGCAACATTAAGGTCTCCACAATAGACCACAGGCTTGTTAGCACTGAGTGGTGAGAGATATTCTCTCAGGTCATCCTCCCACTTCATACGGTAGTCGATTCTCTTGAGTCCGTCCTGAGCGTTGGGAGTGTAACAGCCGACGAAATAGAAATTCTCGAATTCGAGAGTGATGAGTCTGCCCTCGGTGTCGTGCTCTGCTTTGTCCATACCGAGAAAAACAGAGATAGGTTCTTCTTTGGTGAAAACCGCAGTGCCCGAATAGCCTTTCTTTTCGGCGTAGTTCCAATATTGGTGATAACCGGGCAGCTCAAGTTCAATCTGTCCTGCCTGAAGCTTGGTTTCCTGCAGACAGAATATATCGGCATCAAGCTCCTTGAAAGACTCAAGAAATCCTTTCTGCACACAAGCTCTTATGCCGTTAACGTTCCACGAAATGAATTTTTTCATAATGTGTCTCCTTGTGTTTTTATTGTTAATTGCCTGATATGTGTAATCTATGAGAATAATATTAGCACAAATTGTAAACTTTTACAATAGATTTGTTTCTTCGGTTGACATGAGACAAAAATTACTCTATAATGTAGAATGCTCATAGTAGGTTTTTATACCCTATTTTATAGTATTATATATTTAATTAACTATAACATAAACAACATCGATATAACTTTTACGAAACGAGGTAAAAACTATGAAGAAAAGAGTACTGAGCCTGATATTATGCGGTGTGATGCTTTTGTCATCGGTACCCCTCAGCCCGCTATATGATATTTTCACCATAGAGGCTTTTGCTGCCGATGTATCAGAATTACAGAAAGTGATGGAAAAGGTTCCCGATGAGGATGACTGGCATCTGTATATCAACACCAGTGAGCTTTCTGCATATTACAAGAGCGCAAAAACCGCTATTGCTCTTGCTGCTTTTTATTCTCAGCAAGACGTTGATCAGATTACAGCAGATCTTCAGAGAGCAATAGATAATCTTAAGTTCCACACTCAGAGCATCAGCATTTCTTCAACAGCTATGAATCTTGCTGTAGGCAATACAGCCACTATTGAAGTCACTCTCAACCCCGAGGATGCGGCTGACGAGGTTAAGTGGGCATCCAACAACTCGTCATATGTCAGTGTTGAAAAGATAAATGAGCGCGAAGCAAAGATTACTGTTCATAAATATATCACATCAAAGGTAACAATTACAGCCACATCAAACGGCAAAACAGCTGCTTGTAACGTTACTGTTCTCAATCCTCTTGACAGTGTGAAGCTTTCCGCAACCACACTGAGCCTTTATGAAAATCAGAGCGAAAATCTTATAGCTACCGCCATTGGTATTGACAATGCTGCAGGCCCTACAGGTTATGTAGGCTACACCTGGTCATCAAGCAAGACATCAGTTGCCTCGGTAACAAGCGAGGGTGAGGTTTTCGGTGTGTCACCGGGTACTGCGATTATCACTGTAACAGCAGCGGACGATAAGGGCAAGAAGGTAACAGCTACCTGTAAAGTTACAGTTACCGAAACGGTTCATATTACAGCTCTTAACCCCACATCAACTCTTGTGGGCGAAAATTTCAATATGGTTATCGGTGATATCGAAACCTTCAAAATTGCCATTACTCCCACAAACGCAAGCTTCAAGACAATCAAATGGACTTCATCTAAACCGGAGATTGCATCTGTTTCCGATGAAAAGGTTTCAGGCTCAACAGCGAGCATAACAATCAAGGCCCTCAAAGAAGGTAAAACAAGGGTTACATATGCGGCAACAGACGGCAGCGGTGTAACAGGTTCATTTGTGGTTGTTGTCAAGCCTCTTGTGCAGGCAATTGAGCTTTCACCCAATGTCAAGGTAATTTCTCCCACAACAACTGATGCTTATTTCAAGGTTGTTGTCACTCCCGAGGATGCGGGTAATCAGGTGCTTTCCTGGACAAGCAGTGACGAATCTGTGTGTGCCGTTGACAAAAACGGCAAGCTTTATCCCAAGGGCAAGGGCGTCTGCACCATTACGGGTACAACCACCGACGGTACAAACTTAACAGCATCTGCAACTCTCAGAGTGGCTGCTCAGGCAACCTCAGTATCTATAAACAAAACAGAAGCCTCACTCATTAACGGCGAAACTCTCACCCTAAAGGCAACAGTAACAACAGCCGACGGTGAAAAATATAACGACGTTGAATGGACCTCAGGCGATACAAATATTGCAACCGTTGATAAAAACGGTGTGGTAACAGCAAAGCATCCCGGTAAGGTTGTTATCAAAGCAACTGCTCCTGATGATTCATATCAGGGCGCACACTGTGTTGTAACTGTTCTTCAGAGCGTAACAGGTGTGGAAATTCCCGAAACAGAAACTGTAAGTGTAGGCGGCAATGTTACACTTCAGGCTAAGGTGTTCCCCGAGTATGCATCAAATCAGGATGTTATCTGGACTTCTTCAGACGAAACCATCGCTTATGTTGATGAAAACGGTGTGGTTATCGGTAAAAGAGAAGGTGTGGCAATTATCACCTGTACCACAGTTGACGGTGACTTTTCTGATACCTGCCGGGTGTCTGTTGTAATTTCTGCTCAGGGTATCACTCTTAACAAAACAAGTGTAAAAATTGAAGCGGGATATAATTATCAGTTGGTGGCAACGATTACTCCCGAAAGCACAACAAACAAATCTGTTATCTGGACTTCTTCAGACGAGTCCGTTGCAACAGTAAATTCAAACGGTCTTGTTAAAATCCTTCATGGCGGCACCTGCGTAATTACGGCAACAACTGTCAGCGGCGGTATCAGCGCAAGCTGTACTATCACAGTTTATGAATATCCCTCAGGCGTTGAACTCGACAGCAATGTCAGAAATATGTATGTCGGTCAGGTGGCAAATCTTACCGCTACAGTGCTTCCCCTGACAGCAACAAGCCGTGATGTTACCTGGACTTCAAGCGACGAGAAAATTGCAACTGTAACTTCAAAGGGTGTTGTTACAGCCACCAGCAGAGGTGCAGCGATTATCACCGTTAAAACCAAAAACGGCGGATATACGGCAACCTGCGCAATTACAGTCGGCGATAAGGTTCCGGTAACGGGACTTACAATAGATGCATCGGGTCTTGATATGGTCAAGGGCGACACTTATACAATCCTTGCAACAATATCACCCAGCAACGCAAGTGAAAAAACTATCAACTGGTCTTCATCAGACACATCTGTTGCAACAGTCAGCGACACAGGTGTTGTCAGTGCTGTGGGCACAGGTGATGCAGTTATCACAGCCGTAACAAGAGACGGCTCATATCAGAAGCAGTGCAAGGTTTCGGTAACTCAGCCCGTAACAGGCATCAGTGTAACCTTTGACACTCTCAAGCTTGCAAAGGGCAAATCAAAGACTCTCAAAGCCAATATTGAGCCTGCAGATGCAACAAATAAAAAGCTTATCTGGGAATCTTCAGATGAAACCGTTGCAACCGTAACATCATCAGGTGTTATCAGAGCAAAGGGCGCAGGTAATGCCACAATCCTTGTTACAACAGAAGACGGCGGCTTCAGTGCATCCTGCAACGTAAATGTATATACAGCGGTAACAGGTGTCAGCATCTCTGCCGAAACAGTGTCAATTCCCAAGGGTGAAAAGAGAATTCTCACAGCGACTATCGAGCCGGCTGATGCTCACAATCAGGAGCTTACATGGACTTCGTCAAACACCGACGTTGCAAAGATTGACGCAGTTACCGGTCAGATTACGGGCCGTGCAGTGGGTACGGCAAAAATCACCGTAACAACAGCAGACGGCGGTTTCAGTGACAGCTGTATTGTTGAGGTTATTCAGCTTGCAACAGGTGTTACACTCAGCTTTTCAAGTATCGCCCTTGATGCGGGCAAGACCAAGACTATCTCCGCTTCGGTTTCTCCCTCATCAGCAACACATAAAACAGTGACCTGGTCTTCATCGGATACAAAGATTGCCAAGGTCAGCGCAACCGGCAAGATAACTGCAATTTCTGCCGGTACGGTAACAATCACTGCAACCTCAAAAGACGGTGCAGCTTCAGCAACCTGCAAGGTTACGGTTAAACAGCCTGCAACCAAGGTTGTGCTTAAATCAACCTCAGGCACCGACCTTACAACCACCACAATGAAAATTGCAGTGGGCAGCAGCAAGACTATTGTTGCGACTCTCAAACCCGATAACGTTACAAACAGCCAAGTGAAATTCGCAACCTCAAATAAATCAATTGCAACTGTATCTGACAAGGGTGTTGTCAAAGGCATCAAGGCAGGCACAGTTACAATTACAGTTACTTCTGCAGATGGCGCTGCAAGCCAGAGCTGTAAAATCAAGATTTACACTCCTGTTAAGTCCGTATCGCTGAATAAAACCTCGCTGACAATCAAAGAAGGCGGTTCAGCCACAATCACTCCCACAATCAGTCCGTCAAGCGCAACATATAAATCCGTCAAGTGGACATCAAGCAACTACGACGTTGCAACAGTTGACGAAAACGGCAAAATCACAGCCAAGAGTGTCGGTTATGCTGAAATTACAGCTACAACTACTCAAGGCAGTAAAACAGCCGTATGTAAGGTAAGCGTTGTCAAGCCCGTAACAGGTGTCAGCATATCCAAGTCATCACTTCGCATTGAAGTTGGTGACAAGGTGACACTCAAGGCAACAATCAAACCCGCAGACGCGTCAAATCAGACAGTGTCCTGGAAGTCAAGTGCATCATCGGTTGCAAGTGTTTCTTCATCGGGTGTTGTCACAGCAAAGAAGCTCGGCAGTGCAACTATCACAGTAACAACAGCCGACGGCAGCTTTAAAAAGACCTGCAAGGTTGAGGTTGTCAAGAAGGTCAAGAGCGTTGAGCTTAACAAGTCTTCAGCTACAATTTATCTCGGTAATACTCTGACTCTTAAAGCTGAGGTTTCACCCTCAGATGCAACCAACCCCGCAGTTACATTCTCAACAAGTGATAAAAATATTGCAACCGTATCATCAAAGGGTGTTGTGACTCCCGTATCTCCCGGCACAGCAACAATCACTGTCAAGACAGCAGACGGTGAATACAGCGATAGCTGCAAGGTAACAGTCAAGAGAGCCGTAACGGGTATAACACTCAATAAAACTACAGCCGAAGTCAAGTCAGACAGCACCCTGACACTTAAGGCAACAATCAAACCCTCAAACGCAACCAACAAGACCGTCACCTGGTCATCAAGCAACAAGAAGGTTGTAACCGTATCATCAAAGGGTGTTGTGACTCCCGTTTCTAAGGGTACTGCCACAATCACAGCCAAGAGTGAAAACGGTCTCAAGGCAACTTGTAAGGTAACGGTATATCAGGTTGTAACAGGCGTTAAGCTCAGCGAAACCGCTACAGTTTATGCAGGCGAAAAGGTTACACTCAAAGCATCGGTATTACCCGCTGATGCGAATGATCAGAGTGTGACATGGTCATCATCAAACACAGCCGTTGCAAAGGTTAGTGCAAAGGGTGTTGTTACCGGTGTTAAATCAGGCACAGCCGTTATCACAGTCAAGACAAAAGAGGGCGGCTTTGAAGCTAAGTGCACAGTGACAGTTAATCAGCACGTAACGGCAATTACCCTCAACAAGACAGATGTAACTATCGCAAGAGGCTCAGAGTCTCAGCTCACAGCAACAATCAAGCCCGTCAATGCAACAGAAAAGGGTTATACCTTCTCATCGTCAAATGAAAAGGTTGCAACAGTAACAGAAACCGGTCTTATTAAGTCGGTAAGCTGCGGTGAAGCAATAATCACTGTCAAGTCAAAAGAAAACAACAAGACAGCAACTTGTAAGGTAACAGTTGTTGAACCTGTTAAGGATATGCAGCTGAGTGTCAGCGAAGTTACTCTTTATAAGGGCAAGTCACATACTCTCGGCTTTACAATTCTTCCTGCAGACGCAACTGTGCAGACAGCAACATTTACATCTTCTGACGAAAAGATTGCAAAGGTCAGCAAAAAAGGCATAATCACAGCTACCGGTAAGGGTGAAGCAATTATCACCGTAACAGCTGACGGAAACAAAGATATAGTCAAGACCTGCAAGGTTACAGTTCTTCTCGGTGTTGAAGAGTTGAAAGCAGAGCATAAGAGCTATGAAGTTTATGAAAAGCAAAGTGCAAAGATAAATGTTACAGTGCTTCCTGCCGATGCTCACAACCCTGCGCTGACATTCAAGAGTGCAGACGAAAAGATTGCCAAGGTTGACTCTCAGGGCAATATTACCGGTATCAGCAAGGGTGAAACAATCATCACAGCTCAGAGCGTTCAGGAGCCCGATGTTGTTATAGAAGTACCCGTTAAGGTTAAACGTGCAGTTGATTCCGTGACACTCAGCGCTAAGGAAATGACAATATACAGTGGCGCATCATTCAATCTCACAGCAACTCTCGCTCCTGCAGATGCAGATAATCTTGCAGTCAGCTGGTCAACATCAGACGAAAGCATTGTAAGAGTCAACAGCAAAGGTGGCGTAACAGGTATCAAGGGCGGTGAAGCTGTTATCACAGCAACATCTCTCGACTCGGGCAAAACCGCATCCTGCAAGGTTACTGTAAGACAGTCACCCGAAAGCATAACTCTTAATAAGAGCGAGATAACGCTCAATATAAACACAAGCGAAACACTCATTGCAACAGTGCTTCCCGAAAATACCTACAACAAGGCTATTACCTGGTCAACATCTGATGAAACCGTTGCTACCGTTGATAAAGACGGCAAGGTGACAAGCCATAAGGTAGGCGAGTGTAAGATTACTGCAACCTCAGCAGATGGCAAGGTTGTTGCCGAGTGTCTCGTCAGAGTTTTCGTACTTGCCGAAAAGGTTGAACTCAACAGCACTCTTCTTACAATGCAGAAGGGTCAGAGCTTCACCTTTAAAGCAAAGGTACTTCCCGAAACTGCAAGTGAAAAAGACATCACATGGTCATCCTCAGACGACAGTATCGTATCCGTTGATAAAAACGGCAAGATTACAACTCTCAAGGCAGGTACTGCAATAATCACAGCTTCAAGCACAACTGACGGAGTATTCGCTCAGTGTACCGTTAATGTTAAGGTTACAAGTACCGAAATCAGCCTTAACGAAAAAGAAGTAGTTCTCTATCTCGGCGAAAGCTTTACCCTTATAAGCAAGGTGCTTCCCGAAGATAATACCAACAGCGAAGTTATCTATACCAGCAGCAATGAAGCTGTTGCCAAGGTTGATAAAAACGGTGTTGTTACTGCAGGTGTTCAGGGTACAGCCGTAATCACTGCCAAAACTCAGGACAGCGGTCTCACAGCAACCTGCAAAGTAACGGTCAACAAGCACACTGAGGGCATAAAGATAAGCAGTACATCAGAGACACTCTATGTGGGCAAGACTGTAACTCTCAAAGCCGAGGTTTCACCTGCAGATGCCAGCAACAAAAATGTAGTCTGGACTTCAAACGATAAGGCTGTTGCTACTGTGAAAAACGGCAAGATTACAGCTGTCGGTTCAGGTATTGCAATTATCACAGCCAAGACCGAAGAGGGCGAATTCTATGATTTGTGCATTGTGAAGGTTATTCAGGGCATTGAAGAAATCAAGCTGGATCAAAAAGAGCTTATCCTCGACAAAAACAAGAGTGAGACTCTTACCGCTACACTGTTACCTCTCAATGCAGACGACACTGCAGTGGTGTGGACATCGTCAGATGAGAGCATTGCTAAGGTAGTTGACGGTGTTGTTACAACTCAGGATAAGAGCGGTAAGGCTGTTATTAAGGTAACAAGTGCAAAAGACAGCAAAGTTTATGCTGAGTGTACTGTTACAGTTAAAGAGCCCGTTTCAGGCATTGAGCTCAGCGAAAAAGAAATCACAATGAAAAAGGGCGAGACAAAGACTCTCACCGCTAAGATTTTACCTGATAACGCCTATGATAAAACCGTAATCTGGACAAGCGGTGACGACAAGATTGCCACTGTAAAAGACGGTGTTGTAACAGCTGTTGCCAAGGGTACAGTTGAGATTACTGTTACGAGTGCAGTTAACGGCGTGAGTGCAAAATGCAGGATAACAGTTGAATAACAGCGCGTTTTGATTACTTTTGCGCGCCAGCAAAAGTAATGCCCCGCGGCGAGCGAAAATAAGAGCAGTTCGAAAGAGCTGCTCTTTTATTATTATATATTGTATAAGTATAAGTTTTTATATACTTTCACTTCTGTGGGACTCTGTCCTCTTCCTCTTGCGGTTCCCAAAATTCATTACGGCCCCACGGCCTATGAATTTTGACCGCTACGCCATCCTCGCTTCGCTTCATCCGCCACAGGCGGCGCTTCAGCGACGATGCCTGTAAACTTTTGTAAAAGTTTGACAAAACTTTACTTGTTTATTGACAAATGCTTAATCTTATGCTATAGTTTATTTAACATTTAAGTTAAATGTTAAATAATATACAATGAGGAGATAACAATGAGCATACAAAACACCCTCAAGGCCTTGTCAGACCCCACAAGACGAGAAATACTCTCAATGCTGAAAAAGGGCAGACTCTCAGCGGGGGAGATAGTTGAAAAATTTCCTGTCAGCGGTGCGGCAGTGTCAAGACACCTTAGTGTGCTCAAGGATGCCGACCTTATAAGAGACGAGCGAGACGGAAAATATATATACTATGAGCTGAACGCCTCGGTTCTCGAAGAAATTATGCTCTGGATAACCGAGCTGAAAGGAGACAACGACAATGATTAAAAACAATAAATTCAAAACTGTAATTTCATCTGTTATTATTCTTTTACCCGCCCTTTTCGGGGTGATAATCTGGGATAAAATCCCCGATGAAGTTGTGACACATATAGGTGTTGGCGGTAATCCCGACGCTGTGGGCAATAAAGCACTTTTAGTTTTCGGTCTGCCTTTGCTGTTGCTTGGCATACATCTGCTTTGTCTATGGCTGTCAGGTAAAGATCCTGCTCATAAAAAACAGCCTAAGAAAGCTATGGAAATCGTTTTCTGGATAATGCCTGCGGCAAGTATTTTTGTCAGTGCCCTTATGTATGTCGCTACCCTTGAGCTGGAATTTAATCCTATGATGTTGGTTGTGGGCTTTCTTGCCTTTATGTTTATCTTTATCGGCAACTATATGCCCACTTGCAAGCAGAGTGCGACTATGGGCATCAAAATCAAATGGACTTTAGAAAATGCCGAAAACTGGCGAGCTACACACCGTTTCAGCGGTAAGCTGTGGTTTATCTGCGGACTTCTTATGTTACCCTGTATAGTTCTCCCCGAAAAGTATGCGCCCGTGCTTCTTATAAGTATTATCGTACCTGTAGCGGTACTGCCTGTAGTATACTCATATCTGTATTATAAAAAGCAGGTAAAAGAGGGCACATACACTGCCGAAAATAATGTTATGAAAGAAATGCCCAAGTCATATAAAAAGGTGACTATTGTATCACTTGTGGTACTTGCAGTTGTGCTTCCCGTGATTATGTTTACAGGTAATATCGACTTTGTAATAGGAGATACATCACTTACTATCGATGCGGATTTCGCCGGCGATATCAGTATTGCCTACAACAGCATAGATGATATCGAGTTTCGCGAGGTAACTGTCGATGGTCTGAGAGCAAGCGGTTTCGGCTCTATGAAGCTTCTTATGGGCAGGTTCAAAAATGACGAGTTCGGATATTACACAAGATATACCTATGCCGATGATACGGGCTGTGTAGTTATTACAATAGGTGAAGATAAGCTCGTTATTGCAGGTGAAACTGCAGAAGAAACCAAAGGCATTTACGAGGCTCTGACAGAGAAAATATCATAAAAAAAGAGCAGGTTTAATTCCTGCTCTTAATATTTTATCTTAAGGAAGTTTCTTTCCGCATTGATTGCAGAACTCAAAATCGCCCTGAACTCTCGTTCCGCAATAAGGACAAAACTTGCTTTCGCCATTGGTGGTGAAGGCTTGTCTCGCTTCTCTCTTTTCGCCGAAGCGCTCGTTCCAAGGGTCGATTTCTTCACCGTCTTCGGTGATATCAAAAGAAGAATATCGGTTTTTGCTTGTAGCATTTTTAAAGTTGTACACTGCCGAAACAGCAGCCATTGCGATAAATGCAAGACCGAATATGCCGAAGATACCGCCTGCACCCATTGAAAGTGCACCGATAGTCCACGCAACGCCGACTACACCTGCAATTATGCTTGAGATACCGCCCATCATAGACGGGCCTCTGCCGGGCTTTATACTCTTCATTCTGACTCCTCCTTATTTTTATTTATGTATGAATTATGTTTTATTTAATTCATAATTCATAATTGTCTTTCGCTCGCCGCGTGGCATTCTTTTTCCTGGCGCGGAAAAAGAATCAAAAACGCGCTGATTTGCGCTGATGCTTATTTTATTTCAACACTGCCTAAAAGACATAAACCGCTGACATAAATTGTGGGCGCGTTCACAAGAATATCGCCTGTTCTTCTTCTGTCTTTCACACCGCCTAAAAGTGCAGTTGACTTTGTTTCAACATTGATACCCTGGGGCACAAGAATAACAACCTTGCCTAATGTTGCACTTGCATTGATGATTACATCTTCTTCAATGAATGCGTTTCTCAGGTCGCATGTAACATCGCCTAAAACAGCTGTAAGGTCGTTACCGTAAAATGTCTGACCGTCATACCTTACATTTTTATTGCCGAAAGCTGAAAAGTGAGTGTCTTCTTTGGCGGCTTTGTTATTGCTGCGCTTAAAATTAGCGTTTTTTTTACCGAAGATAGCATCTTTGAAAACAAGCATAAGACCCATAAGTACAAGCACAGTGGGCAGACAAAGTTTCCAGAGCATTTCAAAGGAAAGCACATCCTGACAGAAAAGAAGCAGTGCAATACCTGTTGCCACACCGATGAGATTTACAGGCTTATATTTTGAACGGAAGAATTCAATAAAAGACGGAATAATAATAAACAGAGTCCACCAACCATCAAAGAAAAGATTGATATTGGTAATGCCGAATGAGTTAAGACCGATTATTACACCTAAAACGATGAATAAAAGACCCCATAAAATATTGCTGAATTTTTTCATTTTTTAATACTCCTTTGTTTGTGTATTAAGCTTATTATAAAATAGATAATAGCAAATGTCAATTATATGAACTTTAAAAATTGACCCCTCACTCATAGTGAGAGGTCATATTTTTATAAAAACAATTATTTCGGCGGGACAAAATTTATATTATTGTATCAGTCCGTCGCCGTTCTGCGTTCTGCACTCAGAATATATACCATTCAGCAATGTTCATCAATATAGTAACGATTTTTACAAGCACATCTTTGATTTTTACAAGGGTTGCCGTAAAGCTGTCTTGCTGTGTGTTTTCGTCGGCAGGGGGAACATAACCTTCTGCAATGTCACCCTGAGTTTTATCTTTCTGAATTGCGAATGAGTCGGCACTCTTTGCACCGTCAGCTGTTACATAATATGCATCGAAATAGAGCACACCGTCTTCGATTTCAACAGCTGAGAACATAGGATAATCCACACTGAGAATTGTTTCACCTCTCGGGAAAAGCTCATCGGTGAGAGTTACATCATTCTGAATATAGGTTTTCACACCGCAGGTGCCTGAGATAACATAGGTGGTACCGGTAGGCTGAACCTGAGTCTTATATATCTTGCCGTCGTGGCTGAGATATGCTGTGTCGTAAGCAGTAAGAGCATTGTTGACAAGTGAGCCTGTTCTCATATAAACGTGGTCGTGACCCTGGAATACCATATCGATGTCAAGCTCTGCCATAAGCACCTGAAGCTGTTCTCTGATAGCACAAACATCATCGTCTTCATAGTGTGAGCCCTGAGAGTAAACAGCCTTATGAAGAGTGACAAATTTCCACTGAGCATCGCTGTTATTCATATCTGCCTTGATCCAGCTTATCTGGTCGTCGCTGAGACCCTCGTTTTCATTTAAGTTTTCGGTGTTGAGCACAGCGAAGTGAGCATTGTTATAGTCAAAGCTGTAATACACACCGCCGGTCTTATCCTGTTCGGGGGCGTTAGGGAGTACGAAATAGTTATCGATAGCATTTTTACCGTGACCCTCGTGATTACCCGAAGCGGGCATCATATAGGTGTTCATCAGATAGTCGGAAGCGGTGTTGAACATCCACGCCCACTGTTTCTGATTGTCACCGTGGTCAACCATATCGCCTGTGCCGATGATGAAATCTGCCTGGGGATAGAGATTAAATGCTGTGCCGAGTGCATCTGCCCAGGCTCTCTGATACTGAGCTTCAGACTGCGACTGCGGGTCTGCAAGATGCAGGAAGGTAACATCCTTACTGCCGTCCTGAGTGCGTACACTGCCGATATCGCTCCACCAGCCTTTTTCTTCTGAACCGATGCGGTAATAATAGGTAGCACCTTTTTCAAGATTTGAGAGAGTAACTGTGTGACGGTTGAGCTCAAATTCATAGGGCAGGAAGCCAATGATACCGATGTCAATGCCGTAGAATGAACGGACAACAGTTTCGCTTTCGGTTTCAATTGTGAAGTCAGCCGATTTTGTAGCCTTGCCCTTGAATGCGGGAGCCTTGTCGGCTTTGTAAATTTCAATGTCACCGTCAACAGTTGATTTTGAGAACCAGCTGATAACTGCTTCGTCGCTGTTTTCGCCTAAGGTTACACTGACCATTGTGGGCAGTCTGTAGTTTTCTTTTGTAACGGGTACATCAACCTTTTCGGTGCTGTAGGTAACACCGTAGTCGCCCTGAGGCTGAGGATTGACATCATTTGTGAAATCGTTTAAAACAAAGGCTGCAAATGCACCCACACCCTCGAATTGGCTGAAGGTGAGATATTTCTGCATCAGCTCTTTATCAAGAACATCATAAATGCTTTCATAGGGGAGTATGCCCATAGCAAAAACAGTGTTCACAAGATTCATATATGTGAAGTCGCCTTTGAGCACATATGAAAGCAGATAGTTTACACCCTTGCCCATATTTCTGCCGATGAAGTCATCACCCAGAAGCTTGTCAACTCTGATTTCGAGCTTTCCGAGAATACTGTCTTCAAGCAAAGTGTGTAAGATAAGGTCAACCAGAGTGTTGAACAATGTTTCAACAAGATGTCCCTCGCGGAAATTTTTTATTGTGTCCTGCATAAACAGGTCATCTTCGATGCTCTCGTTACCCGAGTACCAGCTTGCGAGAACCGTGAGAATAACATCGCCTAAATTGCCGGGCTTGTTTTTGTCGCCAAAGCCGTATTTCTCAATATATTTTGTGCAGGGTATATCAGAAACTTTGATGTTTGTAACTTCTGAAATAATGCTTTCAATGAGATCGTAAAGCTTGGTTTCATCTTTAATATAGAGGTCATAAACCTGATCGAGAAGGTCGTTGATAAACCACATAATGTTATCTACACTGAAAATATTGTATCCTCCAACCTTGATTCCGCTGCCGATATAAGGTGAAAGGAAGTCTCCGATAATCTTTTCCAGGTCGAGATTCATTGTTTTGAGAAATTCACCGATACTGCCTGATTCTTTGATAGAATCTATATATTTTGCTATTGTATTTCTTACAATGGCAACAAGAAAAGCAGTTGCATCAGCCTTGCCGTCTTCGGTATAAAGTCCGCCGTAGGACAGATGATAAACTTCGTCGCCGTAAGTACCCTTTTCATATGTAACACCGTTATAGGTAAAAGCAACAGCATCGTCGAAAGCAACACTGTCAAAGCTCATATCGCTTTCACCGCTTTTATAGGTGTTGATTGTCATTTCGCGATATGTGCAGGGGTATCCTGTAACGGAAGCGGTTTCAATATCATAAAGCACTTCACCGTTATCGTTGATAACACTTGCAATATCGTCAGTGTGCAGATGTCCTGTGAAAGCATAGTGAATACCCCAATCAGCGAACTGCTCAGCTACCTGCATATAGTCGTCAAGAGGGAATGCGAATGTGATTGAGGGTTCGGTTTCCATATGGGCGGCAAGTCCGTGGTGAATCATAACCATAGGGGTTTTGCCGTTGGCATAGGCATCTTCTGAGAGACCCTTGACCCACGCCATAAGCTCGGGAGTAACAGCACCGCTTGTTTCCTTGTCGGCTTTTGCAGCGTCAAACTGATATTTGCAGGAGTCTATAACAATAAGTCTGTAGGTTTCATTGCCGTCGTTATCTTTAAGGTCTGCAGCATAAGAAAGCTGATTGAGCTTGTTGTCACCGTCTTTGCCGTATCGGCTGAAAGCCAAATCATAGCCGAGGTTTGCATATACATCATCAAATTCGTCAGCCTGCAAAGCTCTTGCAGCTTCTTGCTTACCTTTTGCGAAAGTTGCAGCCTTTGCCTGATTTATGTCGTGGTTGCCTGTTGTAACAAGAAAGTCTACGCCGTATTTTGCTTCATATTCTTCAAGTATTGCAGCAAGTGCCGTGTGAGCCTCATATTCACTGTCTTTTGTAAGGTCACCGGGTATGAGAATATATTTGAGGTCGGGATTTCTTGTCATAGCAGTTTCTATGGCAGTTCTGATCATCTGCTCAGACTGCGGGAACTGTTTTGTTGTGCTCTTGCAGTAATCATCCCAGGCTTTGCTGTCGCTCATCATACTTTCAGGATAAAAATGCAAGTCAGATATAGTGGCAAAGTTCATAGATGCCACCGGTTTTCCTCCTGCTGTGTCTGCCGCATAAGAGATTGAACCGACGGTAGTAAACAGCAATGTGAGAGTAAGTAATATTGCAATAAGTTTTTTCATAACTATGCCCTCCCATGACATTTTGATTTTGCCAATTATAACATAAGGTTATGAATATTTAAAGAAATATAAAATGACTGTTAATATTTTTGTTAAGATAAACAAATGTCATAAGCCGTGTTTGGCACTTTTAACAAGGTGTTTGGTCAGATTATACATATTGCTTTGCATTAAATAATGCAAAATAGACAAAGGTTTTTGCTCAAAACAGTAGATTTTAAAAATATTTAGTGTTATAATATGTCGGTAAATCAACCCAGACTATAAATATAGGAGGAAAAAAATGCAAAAGGAAAATAAAATGGGCGTTATGCCCATAAGAAAATTAGTTATCACAATGAGCGTTCCGATGATGATTTCTATGTTGGTGCAGGCGCTGTATAATATTGTAGACAGTATATTTGTCGCTCAGGTCTGTGAAGATGCGCTTACAGCCGTGTCTCTTGCCTTCCCTGCACAGAACCTTATGATCGGTGTTGCCACGGGTACCGGTGTAGGTATCAATGCACTTCTTTCAAGAAATCTCGGTGCAAGAGATTTCGAGCGAGTAAACAAGGTTGCAAACAACGGCGTATTTCTTGTATTTTTCAGCTCTTTGATTTTCTTGATATTCGGTCTTTTCGGCACAAAGCTTTTCTTTAATACTCAGGTTGAAGCAGATAATCCCATCTATGGTTACGGTGTTGACTATCTCTCAATAGTATGTGCGGCATCCTTCGGTCTTTTCGGTCAGGTAACTATGGAAAGACTTATGCAGGCAACAGGCAAAACAACTCTTTCAATGGTTACTCAGCTGACAGGTGCTATCATTAATATTATCCTTGACCCTCTTCTTATACTCGGCATCGGACCCTTCCCGCGTCTTGAAGCAAAGGGTGCGGCTATCGCGACTGTAATCGGTCAGATAGTAGCTTTTGCAGTAGGTATTATACTGAATCAGAAGTTCAACAAAGAAGTAAGGGTTTCAATCAAAGGCTTCAGACCTGATTTTAAAATGATAGGTGATATTTATAAAATCGGTGTACCCTCAATCATTATGGTTGGTATCGGGTCTTGTATGACATTCGGTCTTAACAAGATATTGCTCAGCTTCTCAACAACAGCGGCGGCTGTTTTCGGTGTGTATTTCAAATTACAGTCATTTGTATTTATGCCTATCTTCGGTCTTAATAACGGTGTTATTCCCATTATTGCATTCAACTACGGTGCAAGAAACAAAAAGAGAATCACATCAGCCCTCAAGTTCGGTTGTACCATTGCAGTGTCAATTATGGCTGTGGGTACCGCTCTTATGTGGCTTATACCCGAAACAATGCTTCGTCTGTTTGACGCAAGTGATGATATGATAAGCATCGGTGTACCTGCACTGAGAATCATCAGCACAATCTTTATTCTTGCAGGCGCAAACATCAGCCTCGGTTCATCATTCCAGGCTCTCGGCAAAAGCCATTTTGCAACAATCGTATCTTTCTGCCGTCAGCTTATCGTACTTCTTCCTGCGGCATATCTGCTGTCAAAAACAGGTGTGCTCACCAATGTCTGGTTTGCATTCCCCATTGCAGAAGTCGTATCTCTTATCGTCTCTCTTTTAAGCTTCAGATATGTTTACAAAACACTCATATCGAAGCTCGACAGCGGAGAAAAAACAGCTTAAATAAATTCAGAACGGACTTTTTATAAAGCCCGTTCTTTTTATATGTAAAAAAATGTAAAGAAAAAATTAAAAATAATAAAATGGCTTTACAATTTGCAACAAAAGGTGTATTATATAGCTGTAACACAACACTTTTAGTGTGATGTGTCTTAAAAAACGATAACTTCCGGTTCTCTAATATCTGTAAGATTCCGAATTGTGCGTGTGCGTGGTTCGGAATTTTACCTTTTATGTGGATGTAACGGGTGGGCGGCGGCTCCGCAAAATCGCGAAGCGATTTTCGGCGATGGAATCGCCGTGCCAAGCGGCGCTTGGCAGTGGACCGGCCGCGGCTACCCTCCTGCACAAGCTTAAATGATAAAAACAGCAGTTCTGCAGAACTGCTGTTTTTATTGTGCTCTGAGTTTTATAAAGTGTCTTACAAGATATACAACCACACCAACGGGAATAGCAAAAATGACTATTTTTATAATCAGATGAATAGGTATATAATCGTATATGCCGTCACCTAAAATTGTGAAGAGTATAACTCTCGGCATTATGCCGATAACGCTTGCAAAGAAATATCGGGG
>JAZRDY010000087.1:0-3674 GCA_045660525.1 Acutalibacteraceae bacterium
ACTGTGTGTTTTTTGCACTTTGCATTACACCCGTTATTTTAAATTACAAGGAGGAGAAAAAATGGGAGGCTTTAGTTTCAGAAATTTAAGCTTTGCTTATCCTGAGATAGAAAACAATGCCCTTTGTGATATCTCCTTCGATATTTCACAGGGTGAATTTCTTATTCTCTGCGGTCCGTCAGGTTGCGGTAAGTCAACACTTCTTCGTCATCTTAAAACCTGCCTTACTCCTCACGGAAGAAGAACGGGAGAAATATTTTACAAGGACAAGCTTCTTTCCGACACAAATGAGCGTATTCAGTCGCAGGAAATAGGTTTTGTTCAGCAGTCGCCCGATAATCAGGTTGTAACAGACAAGGTGTGGCATGAGCTCGCTTTCGGACTTGAAAGCCTCGGGCTTGATACACCTACTATCCGCCGAAGAGTTGCAGAAGTTGCCGCTTTCTTCGGTATAGAAAATTGGTTTTATAAAAACGTAACGGAGCTTTCGGGTGGACAAAAGCAGCTTCTGAGCCTTGCTTCGGTTATGTGTATGAATCCCGAAGTGCTTATTCTCGATGAGCCTACCGCACAGCTTGACCCTATTGCTGCATCAGATTTTCTTGCTCTTTTAGGCAAGATAAACCGAGAACTCGGTATAACTGTCATTCTCACCGAGCACAGACTGGAAGAAGCCTTTCCTTTTGCTGCAAGGGCGATTGTAATGGAAAAAGGCAAAATCATCTGCGATGATGCACCTGAAAAAGTGGGATTTCATCTTCGTGACAGAGACAGCGGTATGTTTCTTGCAATGCCTACAGCTATGAGAGTATGGGCAGGAATCAAAACAGATTTACCTTGTCCGCTGACAGTCCGTGAGGGCAGCGATTTTCTTTCAGAATTCAATAAGAAAAAGAAGCTTTTACCACTCGAAGAACAGATACAGCACACGTACAGTGATGAAATCACCTTGCAGTGTGATGAGCTTTGGTTCAGATACGAAAAGGACTTGCCCGATGTTGTGAAAGGTTTTTCACTTGCTTTACATAAAGGGGAATTTTATGCAATTCTCGGTGGCAACGGTGCAGGAAAAACAACCACGCTAAAGGTCATATCGGGAATTCGCAAGGCTTACAGAGGTAATGTTACCCTTGGCGGTAAGGTTGCACAGCTTCCACAGAATCCGCAGGCTCTCTTTGTAAAAAAGACCGTCAGAGAGGACTTGTTTGAAGCTTTAAGCACAGTAAAAATATCAAAAAAAGAAAAGGAAGAGCAGGTTGCACGGGTGGTTGCACTCTGCGAGCTTTCGGAATTATTGGACCGTCATCCCTATGATATTTCAGGCGGTGAACAGCAAAGAACAGCTCTTGCCAAGGTATTGCTTACGGCTCCCGATGTTCTTCTTCTGGACGAACCGACAAAGGGACTCGATGCCGAATTCAAGGTAAGCTTTGCAAGAATTATAGACAAGCTTACTTCACAGGGTGTAACTGTGCTTATGGTCAGCCATGATGTGGCTTTCTGTGCAGAATATGCTCATAAATGCGGTATGTTTTTTGACGGAAATCTTGTAGCTGAAGGTACTCCCCGTGAATTCTTTTCCGGTAACAGCTTTTATACGACCTCTGCCAACCGAATGGCAAGGCACCTCATTCCCGATGCTGTTACAGTGAATGATATCATTCTTTCCTGCGGCGGTGAAATCTGCCAAACGGAAGAAGAAAATGAAATTTCACCCTTACCGAAGCCGACAGCAAGAAGCACAGCATTCAAGCCTGAACCCCTTAAATTATGGAGAAGGATCCTTGCTACAGTTTCAGGTCTTACTGCATTCGGAGTGTTCTTATATGCAACAGGAATATCGGATTTATCGGCACTTATAAATGCATCGGGAATCAGCACCCAAGGCAAACAGCAATTATCCTTGTACGTTGTATTGTTCGTTGCTTTGTCCTTATTTCTGTTTGCCATAGGCAGACGAAGTGAACCGCCCATAGCAATACAGACACCGAAAGAAAAACGAAACCTGAGCAAGAGAACAATAGTTGCTTCTGTTGTTATACTGCTTTTTATACCTCTGACAATTTTTGCAGGAATATTCTATCTTGATGACCGTCAGTATAACATCGTGGCTTTGCTTGTGCTTCTGGAATGTATGCTGCCATTTGTACTTATCTTTGAGGGTAGAAAACCCAAGGCAAGAGAGCTTGTTACCATAGCGGTTCTGTGTGCCATAGGCATAGCCGGCAGAAGTGTTTTCTTTATGCTTCCGCAGTTCAAGCCTGTACTTGCACTCACTATTATTGCAGGTGTAGCCTTTGGCGGTGAAGCAGGCTTTCTTGTAGGTGCAGTAACAATGCTCCTTTCTAATATGCTCTTTTCGCAAGGTCCTTGGACACCGTGGCAGATGTTTGCAATGGGTATAATCGGCTTTCTTGCAGGTGTGCTTTTCAAAAAGGGCTTGCTTCGAAGAAGCAGAATTTCACTTGCAGTTTTCGGTGCATTTACTGCAGTTATAATTTATGGTGGTATAATGAATCCTGCTGCCGCATTTATGGTATCCTCGCAGACCATAACATTAAAATCACTTATGGCTTATTACATAAGCGGATTGCCGATGGATCTTGTCCACGGCTTCGGCACAGCACTTTTCATAATGCTTGCGGCAGAGCCTATGCTTGAAAAGATGGACAGAATCAAGGTTAAGTATGGATTGGTGGAGTGAGACGGAAGTTTCAGATTCAGTTAATGTCCAAAACTTTACAAAACTTTACAACAGCAAAATACACCCGGATACAATAAGTGCTTTTTCAATAGCAAAATATGCCCAGAACCACCAAAAATTACACTGAAAAACAGCTCTTACAATAAGGTAACAACCCCATGGTTGGTATGACTGTTGCATGTGCAGTTGCTATTGAATAAGCTTTAAAATAATTAAAAATGATTTGTTTGTGCACTCCGTAAGGGGTGCACTTTTTCTGTTTTGAATAAGCAAATGTTTTACAATGAAAAGGTGAATTACAATTGACATGATGTTTTTGGGGTGATATAATTACTTGGTATCCATATTTTACTATAAGGAGGTATTTATTTTGGCAGCATTGATACAAGAATTTTATAGGCTTATCTGCTATATTATGACATTTTTATCACTGCTTGCACCGTCAATTTTTGGTGATCACACTTGCGAATGGTGTGAACCTTGTGCTCATGTAGGCGGTGTGGCAAGTTGTACACAGATGGCTGTGTGTGATTTGTGCGGTGAAAAGTATGGCGAATTGGCAGAACACAATTATTTGAAGGGTGATCAGGTGGATCCTACTTGTGACAGTGACGGATATGTTACTTTCACTTGTGAAACTTGTGGCTATTCTTATAATGAAACTGAAGAGGTCAGACTCGGTCACGATTGGTCTGATTGGACAGTTGTAAAAGTGGCAACCTGTAAACAGGCCGGTGAGAAGCAGAGGACCTGTAAGAGAGAGAACTGCGGCAAAAAAGACACAACCTCTATTGCTAAGCTCGCTCATTCATATACCGGAGATGCTTACAGGTGGAATTCGACTGATAAGACTCACTCTCAAAAGTGTATCAGTTGTGATGAATACGGAAATGCTACAAAGTGTACATTTGATAAGGTTACAACAGAACCCACATGTATCAACGGAGGTTATACAACCTATACATGTGAG
>JAZRDY010000088.1:0-6004 GCA_045660525.1 Acutalibacteraceae bacterium
AGTGTTACCATTGGCGGTAAGGTTGCACAGCTTCCACAGAATCCGCAGTCTCTTTTTGTAAAAAAGACTGTCAGAGAGGATTTGTTTGAAGCTTTAAGCACTGTTAAAATATCAAAGAAAGAAAAGGAAGAGCAGGTTGCACGAGTTGTTACACTCTGCGAGCTTTCGGAACTTTTAGACCGTCACCCCTATGACATTTCAGGCGGTGAACAGCAAAGAACTGCTCTTGCTAAGGTGTTGCTTACGGCTCCCGATGTTCTGCTCTTGGATGAGCCGACAAAGGGACTCGATGCAGAATTTAAGGTCAGCTTTGCAAGAATTATTGGTAAGCTTACTTCACAGGGTGTAACTGTACTTATGGTCAGTCATGATGTGGCTTTCTGTGCAGAATATGCTCATAAATGCGGTATGTTTTTTGACGGTAATCTTGTAGCGGAAGGCACTCCCCGTGAATTCTTTTCGGGTAACAGCTTTTATACAACCTCCGCTAACCGAATGGCAAGACACCTTATTCCCGATGCTGTTACGGTAAATGACATTATTATTTCCTGCGGTGGTGAAATCAGTCAAACGGAAGAAGAAAACGAAATTTTACCTTTACCGAAACCGACAGCAAGAAGCACAGCGTTCAAGCCTGAACCTCTTAAATTATGGAGAAAGGTACTTGCAGCCCTTTCAGCTATTACTGCACTCGGTGTGTTCTTATATGCAACGGGAATCACAGATTTGTCAGCTCTTGTCAATGCATCGGGCATCAGCACCGAAGGCAAACAGCAATTGTACTTGTACGTTGTGTTATTCGTTGCCTTGTCCTTGTTCCTGTTTGCGATAGGCAGACGAAGTGAGCCTCCGATAGCAATTCAGACACCAAAGGAAAAACGAAACCTGAGCAAGAGAACCATAGTTGCTTCCGTTGCAATACTGCTTTTTATACCTCTGACAATTTTTGCGGGAATATTCTATCTTGATGACCGTCAGTATAACATCGTGGCTCTGCTTGTGCTTTTAGAATGTATGTTGCCCTTTGTTCTCATCTTTGAGGGCAGAAAACCAAAAGCAAGAGAGCTTGTAACAATAGCTGTTCTTTGTGCAATAGGAATAGCCGGCAGAAGTCTTTTCTTTATGCTTCCGCAGTTTAAGCCTGTACTTGCACTCACCATTATTGCAGGTGTAGCCTTTGGCGGTGAAGCAGGCTTTCTTGTAGGTGCAGTAACAATGCTTCTTTCAAATATGCTCTTTTCACAAGGACCGTGGACACCGTGGCAGATGTTTGCAATGGGTATAATCGGTTTTCTTGCAGGTGTGCTTTTCAAAAAGGGATTGCTTCGAAGAAGCAGAATTTCGCTTGCGGTTTTCGGTGCATTTACAGCAGTTATAATTTACGGCGGTATAATGAATCCTGCTGCCGCATTTATGGTATCCGCTCAGACTATAACATTAAAAGCACTTATGGCTTATTACATAAGCGGTCTGCCGATGGATTTGGTACACGGCTTCGGCACAGCACTTTTTATAATGCTTGCGGCAGAACCTATGCTTGAGAAAATGGACAGGATCAAGGTCAAGTATGGGTTGGTGGAGTAAAACTGCAGCTAAACGGATTACAATAAATTGTTTATAACACGAACTTTAATTTGCAAAAACCTATTGACAAGTATATATCAGTTCTGTATACTTAAGGCACAGTTTAATACAAATAACTTTGTAGCGCGTAAGCGGAGCAATTTATATTGACTACCCAAGCACCGTATGAAGATAAGAACAGAGGCAATCTGTACTTATTTCAGCGGTGTTTTTTTGTTTGTCTTGCGTGATACCGACGATAAAAGTCCTTTCCTCTGTTCATCAGAGGTGAGGACTTTTTTTGCTTTTCATGCACCTTGAAAATTTAATGACCGTCTGAAAGTGATACGACTTTGCGATGATACGAGCAAGGCAACGCTGCGGTGAGATTCCGGGGCAGGAACTATTTCAGGTGAAACGGCAAGAAATTTGTAGGAAATTATTGACAAAAGAACAAATGTTCCTTATAATGATAAATTGGTAAATAATGTATTTACCCTACAACCTAATACAAACTGTAACACATTTTTTTTACTTATTGGCTTTATGCCACACATATTATCTGACCGAAAAAAGTATAGTCCGATACTCGGTCAGTAACATACGGACAATCAGAGCTTAAGTTTTAAGCCGTTACATAGTTTCAGTACAAACTGTGCGAGAGGATGAAATGTCCTCCCGTTATTTGTGCTGTCTATGTGACGGCTTTTTTGTTTTCTGAAAAGTATTTCAGAAAATCAGGAACAAATTTATGTAGCTTATTCCCATTACTTGTAGAGGCAATTTCTTTATAAAATAACTGCCCTCACAAATGAAGCTATGTATAAAAGATACTACAGCCACTCATACATAGCGAAGCTCGTCTGCGGTATATACCGCAACTAAAGTTTGTCGCTCCCTTGATAAGCGAGAAACTTTAGTTTATGAGCCTCGCAGAGCCCACTGACATCTTTGCAAGGTGAAGCCTTGAAAGTGTCATAGTGGGTTACGTACTTTGGAAAAAGTGCGGAACAAGTAAAGCAGTAATGCAGAAAGGAGGTAAAACCTATGTCAAAGAAAAACTATAGTGTAGCAAGAGTTGTCACTCATACACAAAGCACAATCGGTAAATGTGAAAGGCACAACGAGAGAAAGAATGAAAGCTATGCCAACATGAATGTTGATACGGCTCGGTGTGATATGAATGTGCATTTTAAGAGTTGCAGTGTGCTGACCTACAATGAACAACTGAATAAGCTCATAGCTGAAAAGAAGGTATGTATGCGAGGTCTTAAAGCTGATGCGAAAGTATTTGATGAAATGATATTTGATGTAAACACAGACTACTTCGAAACTCACGGAGGTTATGAATATGCAAAAGAGTTTTATGCAGAAGCCTATCGTTTCGCAGTTAATCTATACGGTGAACAGAATATCATTTCTGCCGTAATGCACGCTGATGAACTGAATGTGGCTCTCACGGAACAGTACGGAAAACCTGTGTACCACTATCATATGCACATTGTTGCTCTGTCCGTTGTTGAGAAACAGATTCTGTGGACAAAGCGTTGCAAAGATAAGTCACTCGTGGGTACTGTCAAAGAAACGGTCAATCAGATTAGCCATTCAAAGAAATGGAAATCACCCCAGGCTGTTGATGAAAACGGCAATGTCATATTCAACGAAAAAGGTAAACCTGCGCTGATTCCGTCTTACAGTATCCTGCAGGATGATTTTTTCAATCATATGCAGAGAGCCGGTTTCAATGATTTCATACGTGGTGAAAAAGGCAGTACGGCTGAACATCTGTCTTGTCTGCAATATGAGATTCAGCAGGATAAGAAACGACTTGAGGAAATCAAAGAGCGATTGCAGACAGAAGAAATCAGATATGATGAAATTCAGAACGTGAATAAAACCTTCCACGAGATTGACGGTATGGGCAAGAAAACGCTTACGGGCAAAGTGACAATTTCAAGTGAAGATTTCAATGACCTGAGTAATATGGCAAAGCAATCTGTCGCGGCAAGGAGCAAGATATATGACCTTGAAAGAGAAAACGGAAAGCTAAAGGATAGAAATTGGGAGCTTCAATCACGGCTAACCCGTCTTGAAAGACAATTCCGTGAGCTACAGGAAATCTGTGCACCGTATCTTGAAGCACTAAAAGCTATGCCCGAAAAAGTAAAAGCATTTATCTCGGATGTGCTGAAAACTGTCCGAAAAGAGAAACCAAACAAAAATATTGATATCAAAAAAGAGAGGTAATTAAATGAATAAAGAAGAAAAATTTATTAACACCTTGTTCGAGAAAACAGAAGTAACCAAAGAAACAGAGGCGGTAGAGCCTCGCACAACCGAAATTGTGAATATGTCTGTAGGAAGCATTGTTCCAAATTTGAAAAATCCGTACAAGTGCCGTGAGGAAGATATGAAGCCGTTGGAGGATAGCATCCGTGAAAATGGTATTATTCAGCCCCTGATGGTACGAAAGGACGATAAAGCTGATGTGTATGAAATCATATCAGGTCACAGAAGATACCTTGCAGCAACAAAGCTTGAAATGACAGAGGTGCCCGTTGTTGTCTTGGACATAAGCAAAGAGGAAGCAGATATTATTCTTGTTGACAGTAACCTGCACCGAGAGCACATTCTCCCTTCGGAAAAAGCCTTTGCATACAAGATGAAAATGGATGCCCTTAAAAAGCAAGGCAAACGTACGGATTTAACTTCGGACCCGGTGGGTCCAAAGTTAAGTTCTGCAGAAAGAATTTCACAGGACAGCGAAGACAGTGCCACCCAAATCAAAAGATATATCCGCCTGACTAACCTTGAAAAATCAATTCTTAACCTTGTGGATGAAGGCAGAATTGCAATGCGACCTGCAGTTGAAATCTCATATCTTACTCTCGAAGAACAGCTGATGATTTTTGAAACCTATGAAAGTGATGAGGTTACACCTTCACTTGCACAGGCACAGAAATTGCGAAAGCTCTCGGAGCAGAATCAGCTTAATGCTGATACGGTGTTAGCAATTATGACAGCACCTAAACCTAATCAGGCAGAGGCTATAAAGATACCTGAAGAACGTATAAACAAGTTCTTCGGCAAAAGCTATACCAAACAGCAGAAAGAGGAGCATATCATAAAGGCTTTGGAATATTATCACAAACACCTTCAGCGTCAGCGTAACAGGGATGCGAGGTGAGAAAATTGAAAGATATATTTCCCGATAACAAAAGTATATTTGTAGTACCGCCTGAGCCTATTGATGAAAATGAGATTACAAGTCTTTCTGATATTATGGCATCCCGCAGTGATGAAGCTGTTGTTGACCGTAGTAAAATACGCCACTTTGGTGAAGAAACTTTTCAAATGAAAATAGGCGGAACAACCTATGAGGTTTCTACTCATTTTAATCCAAAAGGCAGACAGTGTATATTTGAGCAGTTCAAGGAACTGATTTTATCTGAAAATTTATTGTAATATCACACATTTGAAAAAAGATAATCGGACATTGTAAAATGTGAATATCCTTGCGATGTCCGGTTGTCGGAAAGGAGAATTTTTAATGACAACTGCAACAAATATTTCAGGACAAACAATAAATGATGAATTAATTACGGCTCTCTACTGCCGTCTTTCCGTTGAAGATATAAAGGATGATAAATCCAAGAAAAAGAACGGCAGAGAAGATGAGTCAAACAGTATATCCAATCAGAAACAGATTTTGCTTGACTATTGTAAAAAACACGGATACAAGAATACAATGTTTTTCATTGATGACGGTATTTCGGGTACAAGCTTTGACAGAAGCGGATTTAATCAAATGCAGCAAATAGTTGAAGAAGGCAAGATATGCAGAATCATAGTAAAAGACCTGTCACGTTTTGGTCGTGAGCAGGTCGAAGCAGGCAGATTAACGCAAATTGTATATCCGTCACTCGGTGTAACCTTCATTTCAATTCAGGAAAATGTAAACAGCTCCACAGGTGATGGTATGGAGATGTTGCCGTTCTATAACATCTTTAATGAATGGTATGCCGCACAAACCTCAAAGAAAATCCGAGCCGTATGGCAATCAAAAGCCAACAACGGAAAACGAGTGTCTGCTACTGTACCTTTCGGTTATGTAAAAGATTCAACCGATAAAGAGAAATGGCTTATTGATGAACCTGCGGCAGAGGTTGTACGAAAAATATATGATTTGTGTCTTGCGGGACATGGTCCTCTGCAAATTGCTCGTATATTGGAAGCTGAAAAAATATTGATTCCTTCAGCATATTATGAATCTGTCGGCAGAAAACACTCACAAAAAGTTCCTGCTAATCCTTACAGATGGGAACAAGCTACTGTTGTTCACATTCTTGAAAACAGACAGTACACCGGTTGTGCAGTAAACTTTAAATCAACTACTGTCAGTTACAAGGTTCATAAGGTAATTCATAATCCGAAAGAAGAG
>JAZRDY010000089.1:0-13562 GCA_045660525.1 Acutalibacteraceae bacterium
CAGGCAACCACCCTTACCACCACGCGGGTATGATTTATATTCAAGAACCGGGTGCTATGGCTCCTGCCGAGTGTGTTGACATTCAGCCTGATTGGAAAATCCTCGATATGTGTGCTGCTCCCGGCGGCAAAAGCTCACAGCTTAAAAATAAATTAGGTGAAAAAGGCATCCTTGTGTCAAATGAGATAGTGTCTTCCCGATGCAAGATTCTCACAGGCAACTTTGAGCGTTTGGGTCTGAGAAATGCCATAACCACCTGTATGGATACGGGCAAGCTTGCAAGACTTTATCCAAACACCTTTGACCTTATTATGGTTGATGCCCCCTGCTCAGGTGAGGGAATGTTCCGCAAGGAAGATGTCGCCATTGACGAGTGGAGCGAAGAAAATGTAAAGATGTGCGCTAAGCGTCAGGCTGAAATTTTAGACAATGCCGCCATTTGCCTCAAAGACGGCGGATACATCGTCTACGCCACATGCACCTTCTCACTCGAAGAAAATGAGATGACAGTTGATGCTTTTCTTAAGTGTCACGAGGATTTTGAGCTTGTGAGGGTAAAAAAAGAAGTAGAAGATGCAACTGCAGACGGCATAAGCTTTGACGGTTGCACCACAGAAAATATAAGCTTTGCAAGAAGATTTTATCCCCACAAAGCCAAAGGCGAAGGCCAGTTTATGGCTGTGCTTCATCAAAAAAATGAGTCTTATTCGTACCCTGCCGTTAAGGCAACTCAGGAGAAGATAGACAAGACTGTTTATGATTTTCTCGGCAGTGTACTGACCGATTATGATAAAGACAATGTGCTTATGTATAACGGCAATCCTGTTTATTTCACACCTGATTTTCCTGTTAAGAAAGGCACTGCTTTTGCCTGCGGTGTAACTATCGGCGAAATCAGAAAGAATTATATTCAGCCGCATCATCAGTTTTTTATGGCTATGGGTGATAAATTCATCAGAAAAATTGAGCTTTCACCTGACAGTGATGCGATGAAGAAATATCTTCACGGCGAAGAAATTGAGGTTGAGTGTGACAATGGCTGGGCTGTTATAACTACTGACGGATGCAGTGTTGGTGGGGTTAAGGTTGTGTCAGGCAGAGCGAAGAATCATTATCCTAAAGGACTTAGGCTGAAATAAAAAAGCATCTGCGCATTTTGGTTACTTTTGTGCGCTAGCAAAAGTAACGCCAGCCCGGCGAGGGCAATAAAAAAGATAACCCGACAAAACCTGTCGGGTTTAGTTTTATTCAGAAAGTTTTTGCTTCTTTGCTTTAATATTTTTGCTAATGTTCAACACAGTGCAAATTAAGCCAAGAAAAGATGCCAGATACATAAACAAGCCGAGATAACTGAAAGTCTTTGCATCCTTGCCGAGCGTTTCCATTGTTTCCTCGAAGTTTAAAAGTTCTGCACCGTAGTGTGTCAGCTCAACAATATTACCACCGTTAGGGTGAATAAGCATTGTAATATTATCATTTTTCTCTAATTCAGCTAAATCTTCTCTTAATCTTGTATTTATGGACACTTGATCTATAAAGTATCTTTCACCGTCAGCACAATCTATGGCTATTTGATTTATTCTGCTGCGTTGCTTTATTTCTTTGTAATCAAGAAACTGAGTTTCAATATATGCACATTCTTCTTTTGTTACGGTTTCATTCCAACACTGCACACCAAAGGTAAACACTGTACCGAGTAGTAAACCGACAACAAGCAAAACCAAAGATTGTCCTAAAGTTATGGTATCATCTTTTGTAATAAATCTTTTATATAAATTCATTATATCAGCTCCTTGGCTATATTATATCATCATAAAAAACTAAAAGTCAATTTGGTTTGTGGTCAAAAAATATTTTTAAAAAATTCCAAAAAACTATTGACAACAAGGGTATCGATGTGTATAATATCAAATGTTCGTTGCGGAATTGTGTAAGGGTAGCACAGCAGACTCTGACTCTGTTTGTCTGGGTTCGAATCCTAGTTCCGCAGCCAAAGAAAAGGCACTTATCAAAAGATAGGTGCTTTCTTTATTTTAATAATTAAAATTTAAAGGATTCGAAGTAGGAGCGGTAGTGAATCGATGTCCGGTGTACATCGAGAGCCGCGAATGACCGAGCACCGCAGTGCGAGAGTCGAATCCTAGTTCCGTAGCCAAAGAAAAAGCACTTATCTTTCGATAGGTGCTTTCTTTATTTTCCCTCGGCGGGTTAAAATCAAAGACCTCGCCTGAGTCCGACGCGTCCTAACAAAAAAGTAGCAGACATCAAATCTGCTACTTTATCTTTTTTTATTTGCCCTCGCCGGGTGGGCATTCTTTTTGCTATCGCCCAAAAAGAATCAAAAACGCGATGATTATTTTTCTGCAAGCTTCTTCTTTAACACGGGCATCCATAATCCAGCCTGTACAGTTCTGTGGTCAAAGCCACTCTGCTTAGCTTCCTTTGTGCCTATCCAGTCACTGAAACAGGTTCTGTCGTTGGTAGCCTGAAGATATGCAACTATTCTGCTTGAGAAAAGCTCAGTATTTCTGTTGGTATCATCAAGACAAGCCGCCCAGAGCATCCAGTCGGTCTTTGTGAAGTCGCGTCTATAATCAAGAGGTACACCAAAAGCATTAAGCTCTTCGCGGTACTTCTCGCTCTCAGCTGCATATAACTCTTTCGGGAAGAGGTTGAAGTCAAAGAGGATATCCCAAACAAGGTTGTACTTAAGGCTCCAGCTGTCATTCTTGCCGATGCTGAAAGGAAGATACGGCTTATCGGTCTTTGCAACCTCCATAAGCTCGTTGGCATATGTTTTTGCAATGGCATCGTAATCACGAACTATATCCAGAGCTCTGCAGATTCTGTCATAGCAAGCCATACCCATAACACCCTTGATAGCAAGGTTAACATTCTTTTTACTGTGGCCCGCAAAGTCGTCGGTGCAAAGCTGATTATCAAGGACTACACCCTTATTTTTAAGGTAATTAGCCCAAGTTGAAAGGGTTACAAAGTTATCTTTGAGGAACTTCTTGTTGCCTGACATTATATAATAAGCATAAGTGAGAATAAGCATATTGCCACATTCCTCAACAGGCATCTGGAACTGAGGCATATAGATATTGGTTGACTTTTCTTTATAGATAGTCTTATAGCTGTATTTATGAGGTTTAAGGTGAAGGTGGGGCTTGAGTGCATAAACCTGACCGCAAGCAAGAGGATATCTGCCAATATCATGTGGTGCAAACTCTACGTTCCACAAATCACTTTCTGCAAAGTGGAAGATACCTGTAAGCATGGCCTTAACAAGCTCGGGAGCATAAAGCAGATACATAGGCATAGCAGGGTAAGAAACGTCAACTGTATTGATACAACCGTTTGAGTGGCACTCTTTTGACATATAAAGAAGCTCACCGTCTTTATTTCTGACGAGTTTATGTGCCGCCAGAACCTGTCTTGCCGCTGCGATGAGAATTGTCTGATAAGCTTCACCAAACTCTGCCGAATCATCGAGGATTGTTTTTTCCCAAGTCTTAACTTTATCGAGAAGTTCCTGACGGTTATCTTTGCAGTATTTCATGGCAAACTCGATTGTGCCGAACTTTTCTGCCCAAAGGCCCTTAAGTTTATCTCCGAAGTAATCGATGGAATAAACATCATCATATGCTATTATTGTCGAAAATGTCGCTTTTTTGCATTTTCTTGCAGTACCCGCAGACTTTATACCCTCATTGCATACACTGTTCTCTTCGCCCCACAGACAAGCATAACCCCAATCGGCAGCGTACTCGTCACCTGAATCATTAAGAGGAGACTGCTTTGTAAGACCCATTTTAACAAATCTTACACCTTCAACAGAATCGCTGTATTTTGTCATATGAGCTTTCTTTTTACCCTGAACAAGCTCTTCATAAGCTATGAAGCTGACACTTATATCGTGCTCGTTTCCGTCAAGAGATTCCACTTCTGTATCAAGGTATGCACAAGGTGTGCTGAGCAGATGGAAATCATCTAAAATAAAGGGTGACCATGTGCTGAAAGTAAGCTTGATTTTTTCATTTTTAAATATGTAAGAGCTCACATAAGGTGTGATTTCATTGCCTATCTGCTCGAGAGCCTTTTCACTGCCCTTGCCGAGAAATCTGTAGGTTTCACCGTCAATTGTAATTTTTCCTTCAATACGCTTTTTAATGCCGCACCAGAGGAATGTATCACCGTCTGCGAGGTTATCTTGTTTTGACCATATGCTGAAATGTGGGTCGATTGTAGCAATAGGATAAGTAGGAAGTCTCATAGTTAAATCTCCTTAATGTTATAGGGCAACCGCATAGGGTCGCCCGTTATTTTTAATAAAGTTCTCTTGAAAAAACGAAGAATATACTTGCTGCAAGAAGCACCTGAGCAGTATAATATGTTGTGATGTTAAAGATTCTCATACCTCTCTTAACAGGCTTGTCGTCGGTAAGAATGATGCCGAGAGATGCGTCTGAAAGGAAGAAGAGCACTGCGCCAAGACCAACTGTCACGGCAATCATAGCTATATTGTCGTCAACACCGAAAGCGATTACATCAACAACTAATCTCACTGCCTTAGCAAGCATTGTTGCCAACACAACACCGTAAGCTAAAAGGCCGTAAGTCATCGGGCCTTTTCTCTTGAAAGCATTTGTCTTAATGCAATAAATGACCGCAACAGCAACGATTACTGCAATAATAAGCAATTCATACCATACAAATACACCTGAACTGAATGCGGTAGTGTAGATTGCTCTCTGAATAGCCATAATATAGAACACGTGACCGATAAGGAAAGCAACAACGCCAAGAATGAAAGGCAACATCTTTGTTGTCATAGCATGAAGCAGCAAGTCGCCTGCCATACCGAAAATAAGGCCCCAAATCATATAATCAGCAAAAAGAGTGTTATTACCTGTTTCTTTAGCTGCAAAAACACCGCAGAGTACAAATAAAAGTGAGCATATTACTTTTGTGATAAATGACTGCTTACATCTATCGGGCCAATAGTACTTAAGGAATAATGCTACTAACGGAATTTCAACTACAACTGCTATAATAAATAAAATATTAAACATAATTCTCACCTCATAATATATTTTTTATTTTTTCTTAAATCTGTATAATGGTCTGTCAATATCAATCTTACCTCTTTGCACTGCATCAACCAACGGCAATACTCGGGGAAGTGCTTTACTGACAGTTTTCTGAACAACGGGCTGTTTGATAACATCTTTAACAGTATCCTTGAGAGATTCAGCTAAAACAGCGGCCTGTGGCACTGATGAAGGTCTCATAATTACATTGTCACCGTTGAATTTAAATTTGATAATTCTCTCTGCAACAGCTTCAACACAGCGGATGCGTACCTCCAGCTCTGTTTCACTGTTCCAGCAGCCTGTTGCACAGCTTGTGAACGGCATACCGCCAAGAATTATTTCATCCCAACGGTACTCACCGTCAAGACCGATTGCAATACTGTTGATTTCGTCACCCTCTGCCCAGCTCATCTGCATATCGTTTTCGTGGAAATTGAAAGTGACATCGCTGATATTACCTGCCTTATCTGCTGCAATAAACATCGCTGGCAGTGGTACAACACTTACGGGGTAGCCGATAACATTAACCACAACGGGCTTTCTGAATTTAATCTTTTTGCCTTCAATTCTGCTTTCGAGTGCCAATGAACGAGGCTTAGGCTCAGCTTTAGGAAATGCGGGAGCTGTAACCTTTATGCTTTCAGCTTTTTTATCGGGCTTTATAAATGCCTTTGGAATATGATTCCAGATAACATCTCTCATTGCCTGCTCGTCAATTTCACCGCCGGTCATACTGATACAAGCATCATAATCAGGGAAAACCATACCAAACTGACAGAACATTCCGTCTGCACGGTAGGAGTTTTCTACACCTGCGTTTCTCCAGAAGCAGTATCCGTAGCCAACAACTGAATCGAAGGTGTCACTTGCTGCGGAGTTATCTGCGTGGAAAGCGGTAGCTTCTTTTATCCACCATTCGGGAATAACCTGCTTACCGCCGAATTTACCGAGCTGCTCGTAGCAATATGTAAACTTGGCAAGATCCTCGCCTGTAATCATAAGACCCCAACCACCGGCTTCAATACCTCTGGGACATTTTTCCCAGAAAGGCTCGCTCATACCGAGAGGCTCGAAAAGACGAGGTCTGAGGTAATCGATAACACTCATACCCGTGAGCTTATGAATACAGCAACAAAGCAGATACATATTTTCGCTGATATAAAGGAACTCTGTGCCCGGCTCAGAAATCCAGGGTGATTCCATAATATCTTCAAACCAACGGTCTTTTGTACGGTCGAGGAAGATGCTGACATTTTTGCCGCTTCGCATTGTAAGCAGATCTTCGATTGTCATTTCCTCAAGGTACTCGTCGTCTTTATCGGTTCTCGCTTCGGGGAAGATATCGACAAATCTTGTATCAACTGTCAGGTACCCCTCGTCAACCGCAAAACCTATAGCCGTTGATGTAAAGCTCTTTGATACCGAATACATCATATGTCTGTGCTTTGGTGTAAAGGGTTCTCTGTAAATTTCACAGGCTATTTTGCCATGACGGATAACTGTGATTGAGTGAAGCTCTCTTTTCTTTTCGATACACTCATTAATCAAAGCCTGAATTTCGTGAGACGATACGCCAACCTCTTCGGGAGTCTTGGCATATTCAATCCAGTTTTTCTTCGCTTTAGCCATATACTACCTCCTACAATGTTTTCTTTTGATATATTTTCTTCTTATTTTTTCTTTTTCTTTTGCATTTTATATGTGTAAACCTGAGCTGCAAGAATTGCAATACCTACTACAACCGCCGCAATAACCTTGCCTGCAGTAATATTAAGGGCACCTTTTTGGGTATCCTCACCTTGCTTTAAAGTCAGATTATTCATAGCAAGCATCAGGGATGACTGTGCATTCTGCAATTCATCGCAAGATGCTACACCGCCCGTAACGAGGATTTTTGCGTTTTCTATGCCCTCAGCAAGATTTTCTCTGCTGACAAGTGAATATGCATCGTGGCTTATTGCCTCTGCCTTTTGAAGTAAAGAGGCGAGATTTTCTCTGAGTTTAATCTCATTGTTTTTATAATCAATAAAAGCTTCAAGATTATTTGTTTCGATAATGCTGAAATTTCTCTTAATAAGGTCGTTCCAACCGTCTTCGCTATCACTTCTCTGACCGCACAGATTGGGATCATACATAGGAGCAATTACTCTTTTATCCGCATACAGACTATTGCAGATTGCATCATACATAACATTGAAGTGATTCTTACTTTGCATCTGAATTGCAGGCATATAAGAAAGCTTCTTTACAAAACTTCGCACAGTAAAAACATTGAAGCTCGAGCAGACACCTATGACTTTCACTTCTTCGTCTTTTGATGAAACCCACTCATCAATATTTTTTGCACTGTCTTTGATGCGCAAATATGCTTTTGAAAAAGCGTTTTCAGCTTTAAGAAGATTATAAACTTCATCTTTGAGGCTGATATCAAAATCGAGGATAAGAATATCATCTTCACCGATAAGACCGATGATTTCGCTTAAAGATATACCTTTAATCTCAATTTCATTTTCACTGCAAAGCAGTAATTCACCGCTGTCTGATTTTCTTATGTTTACACTGACAAAATCCGCACCCTTTGAGAAAGCAGACAAAACCGCCTCTTTGCTGTTAGCCTCATATTCGGCAGTGTCCCCTCTGTAGGAAATGCAAAGCAGCTCCTGATCGGGATAGTATGAATTTTCGCCCTCTGCATATGCGGACAAAAGGAAACTTCCACCTAAAACAAGGCAGAAAACAACTGATAAAAACAACTTAATTTTATTGGTCATAACTGAACCTTTCAGATAACTTTCATATATAGTTAATAATAACATAAAACTTGTGTCTTGGCAACATTTTTTAGTGATATTTTTTATTACAAATTCACCCGCACAAAGTCCTCAATAATCATTTCGCTGTCGCTTACAAAACAGTCCGCAGCAATAATGTTGACACCCTCTTGCTGAGCCTTTCTCAACACATTGGCAAAGGCAGGGTCGTGGTCTTCGTTAGGAGTAAAATAAAGCACATTTTTCATCTGCACCACAAATATTATATAGGCTTCATAGCCGTCTTTTATGCACTCTATAAGCTCACCAACGTGTCTTGCGCCTCTTTCTGTGGGAGCATCAGGGAAAGATACAACATTATCGTTTTCCAATGTTACACCTTTAACCTCAATAAAAGCTCTTTTATCTTCATATTCACAGTAAAAATCAAAGCGCGAAGAGCCGTATCGGCTTTCAGGTTTAAGCAGCTTTATATCTTTAAAAAAGCCGCCGTTTTTCAGCCACTCTCCTACTGCCTTATTAGGTGCCTGAGAGTCCATATTGACCATTCTGTCGCCTTTTCTGACACTGACAAGAGAATATCTGTATTTTCTGTTTGGATTTTCACCGTCTTCAAGCCACACATCAACTCCAGGTCTGAGAAGCTCTCTGCACCTGCCGGTATTTTTTACGTGACAATATATCTCCTCGCCGTCGAGATTCACTTTTGCCACAAAGCGGTTGGGTCGCTCAATAAAAGTTGCTTTAACTGTTTTGTTATATTTCATATTCTACCTCTTATATGCAAATGAGCCGGCATTCGCCGACACCCCATAAGGAAGTATTTCTTTAAAAAGTGAACTAACATCACAATAATGCGTTAAAAACCACCGATATGCGTCAGCATTATCGGTGCTTTTTGCCTTTTCTTGTAACGTTATTTCGCTTTTTAAAGTGCTGTGCAGTTTCGTAAGAACTGAAAATTTCTTGTATTGAAGCCACAAAACGCAGCAAGGCTGTCGCCTTGCGAGGCTTTTGGCAAAAATACAGGGAATTTTGTTCGAGAAACAAATACTTCCTTATGTGGTGTCGGCGTTGCTACCGACTCATTAATTTTAGTTTATATTCAACTGTATGTCAAGGATATAAGGTCAATTACCAAATATACTTTCTGCTATTCTTACACCTTCCATAGCATCTTTGGCATAATAGTCAGCACCTATCATATCTGCATATTCCTGTGTCAACACAGCACCGCCGACTATAGTTTTTGTGTCAGAGCACTCTTTCTTCAAAAGAGCAACAGTTTCAGCCATGGCTTCTGTTGTAGTTGTCATAAGAGCACTAAGACCAACAAGCTTAACATTATTTTCTTTAGCTGAAGCGACCACCGTTTCAGGCTCAACATCCTTACCTAAGTCTATGACATCATAACCGTAATTTTCAAGCAATACCTTAACTATATTTTTACCTATATCGTGTATATCACCCTTAACGGTTGCAACGATAATCTTGCCCTTGGTTTTGCCTGCAGTGTCACCCATAGACTCCTTAACCGCATCGAATGCCTTTGATGCCGCCTCTGCCGCCATAAGAAGCTGCGGCAGATACATTGTCTTTTTCTCGAAGCACTTGCCCACCTCATCGAGTGCAGGCACAATCTCTTCATTTATAACATCAAGAGGTGCTTTATCTTTCAAAAAATCTTTGGCAAAAGTATATGCTTCGTTTTTAACGCCCTTTATAATTGCTCGTTGAAGCTGACTGTTATACTCAGCACTCGCCTTTACGGCAGTGTCCGCAACAACATTTTCGGTCTTTATGTTTGAAGCAAAGTCGATATAATTCATACAGCCCTTATCCATTCCAAGAAGAGCCATATATGTGTAATAGCTCTGCATCATAGAAACAGAGTAGGGATTCATAATAGCACAGTCAAGGCCCATATTAAAGGCAAGAGACATAAATATGCTGTTGACCTCGTCTCTTCTCGGCAAACCGAAAGAGATATTAGACACACCGAGACTCGTTTTAACACCGAGCTTTTCTTTGATGAGTCTGACACTTTCAAGGGTAATTTTTCCGCTGTTGTCGTCGGAAGACACTGTCATTGCAAGAGGGTCAACAATGATTTCTTTTTTGTCAATGCCGTATTTCCCGCACTCTTTGACAATTTTTTCAGCTATGGCACATCTGCCCTCAGCTGTATCGGGAATACCATTTTCGTCGATAGTCAGCGCGATCACGCATCCACCGTATTTTTTCACAAGAGGCAGAATTGCATCCATACTCTCCTGCTTGCCGTTGACAGAATTTACAAGAGGTTTGCCGTTATAAATACGCATAGCATTTTCAAGAGAAGATGCCTTAACACTATCGAGTTGCAATGGCAAATCAAGTACACTCTGCAACTCTTTGACAGCAGTTGTCAGCATTTCGTCTTCGTCTATTTCAGGCAGACCAACATTCACATCGAGAATCTGCACACCTTTTTCCTGCTGTGAGATGCCCTCATTGATAATATATCCTATATTTTTATCGCGAAGAGCCTGCTTGAATTTAGGCTTACCCGTGGGGTTGATTCTCTCTCCAATAAGTGTTGGTACCCTGCCGATTTCAACAGCATGGGTATAAGAGGACACCATAGTGATATATTTATTAGTCGGCGACTCATAGGGAATATCTTTTGTATTTTCAACTGTCTTTTTTATATATTCGGGAGTTGTTCCGCAACAACCACCGATCACAGAAACACCCATAATGGCGATTTCTTTCATAATATCTGAAAATTCATCAGGCGACACATCAAAAACTGTCTTGCCGTTTTCGTTTCTTGGCATACCTGCATTAGGGCTCACCGCCACAGGAATTGACGCATACCTGACATAATCTTTAGCAACTTCCAGCATCTGTTTAGGCCCGAGAGAACAGTTCATACCTATTGCATCTACACTGAGACCTTCAAGCATCGCAATCATCGCCATAGGGTCGGCACCTGTCATAAGCTTTTTGTTTTCATCGAAAACGTTGCTGACAATTATTGGCAGGTTTGTATTTTCCTTGCAGGCAAGAACAGCCGCCTTGGTCTCGTAGCTGTCGTTCATTGTTTCGATAATAACAAGATCAGCTCCGTATTTTTCACCGAGGACTGCCGTCTGTCTGAACACATCCACTGCATCTCCAAATTTCATATCACCCAAGGGCTCGAGCATTTTGCCCAGAGGGCCCATATCGAGTGCGACAAAGCATCTGTTTTTATCTCCGTCAAATTCAGCTATTGCTTTCTTCGCATTGGCAACAGCCGAAGAAATAATCTCTTCAAGATTATCAAACTTAAGGCAATTTGCACCAAATGTGTTTGAGGTGATTATATTACTACCTGCATTGAGATAGCTCAGGTGTATATTTTTGATTATCTCAGGGTGAGTTATATTCCACAGTTCGGGAAGTTCTCCTGCTTTAAGGCCTTTTGCCTGCAGCAGCGTGCCCATACCGCCGTCAAAATATAAGCGCTCTTTACCTAATAAATTTCTAATACTCATTTTTTCTCCTTAATACCTATAAATGCTGTTACAGATTTCACGGGATTCATCATAAGAGCATCGTTAAGTGTTATACCTATCTTTCTTTCCGCGTCGAGAAAAGACAACAGATCTTTCTGATATTCAAGACTCACGCCACCGTACCCCGGACTGAAACGCGGTTTTGTTTTATATATCTCGTTTATTTTGCCGTTGATCTCGTCGCACCACACCTCTATGGCAGAAGACGCAATGCAACTTGCAACCACAGCCCTGGCAGGTGAAACTTTAGAATAACGAAGGAGCAGACGATCAACGCCTGCCCCTGCAGTAGCAGCGAAAACTACGGCAGAACTGCACCCTGACATATTTTTGTTAAGTGCACCACTTGATATACTGCAAAAGCCGAAATCAGTTATCGAGTCAATATTTTGAATAACATTTGTCATTTTGTATACAGCCTTATATGAAGCGACCTTTTTATACTCTGTAAGGCATTCTTCATAAAGCTTTTCCAGCTCTTCATTTTTATAGTCAGCCTTGCAGTTCATATATCTGAAGGCTTCTTTTTTTAGAGGCTCTATTTCACTGCCGCTTTTTGAAAGAAAAATTAAACTGTTGTCTGTCATATGATATCCTTTGTGTGGATTTGTTGCGCTCGCCGCGCGGCGTTACTTTTGCTAGCGCCCAAAAGTAAGAACCTTTCGTGCTTCGCACTCAAGAACCTTTATACTTACGTAAAATACCAAAAGACGCTGATTTTCTTTACTTTATAATCGCGGACACATTATCCTGAATAGCTTTAGCAACATCGGGTTTATTCATAGAATACACGTGCACCGCATTGATTCCGTTAGCATAAAGATCAATTATCTGCTGAGTAGCATAGGCAATACCTGCCTGCTTCATCTGCTCGAAATCGTCACCGTATTTATCAACAATTCTGCAAAATCTCTGAGGCAGTGCCGCACCTGAAATACGGCAGATTCTCTTGATAGATTTCGGATTAGTAACAGGCATAATACCTGCAACAACTGGTACATTTATACCGGCTTCTCTGATACGGTACATAAAATTGTAAAGCACATCATTGTCAAAAAACATCTGTGTTACAAGGAATTCTGCACCCGCATCAACCTTTTCTTTGAGATAACGGATATCGTCAAAGGAAGTTGCACTTTCAGGGTGGCTTTCGGGATAGCAGGCACCACCGATACAGAAACCGCCGTAAGCCTTGATTTCTGCGGTAAGCTCTGATGCATAATGATAGTCAAGATGCTCTCTCGACATACCCTCGGGCATATCTCCTCTGAGAGCAAGAATATTGCTGATACCTTTATTTTTCAAAATATCAAGCTGTTTATGTATTTCATCCTTAGTTGAAGAAACACAGCTCAGGTGCGCCAAAGTGGGCACACCGAAGTTGTTTTGGAGATTTTCAGCTATATTGGCAGTGAATTCGCTTGTACCCCCGCCTGCGCCGTAGGTAACAGACATATACGAGGGATTCAGCAAGGCAATTTCCTGAGTAGCCTCTTTCACAGATTCAAAGTTGTCGCTTGTCTTAGGCGGAAACACCTCAAACGACAGTGATGGCTTATCAGCTGTTATAATATCAATAATTTTCATTTTATCATCTTTTCTTTAATGGTACTCGCCCTCGCTGCATCGTCACCGAAGCGCTGCCTGTGGCAGATAAAGCGAGGTGAGGATGGCGCAGCGGTCAAAATTCATAGGCGCTCCAAGCCGCAATGAATTTTGGGGACCGCAAGAGTAAGGGCATTACTTTTTCCTACCGCGGAAAAAGTAATCAAAAACGCGGTGGTTAGTTTTTAAGTGAGTGCATAGGAGCAGGAATGCGTCCGCCTCTTGCAATAAAGTCAGCACTTGAAAATTCGTGTACAGGCATAACGGGAGCTGAGCCTAAAAGACCGCCAAACTCGATAATCTCGCCAACCTTTTTGCCAATAGCAGGTATAATTCTGACAGCTGTTGTCTTAGTATTAACAACACCGATAGCAGCCTCGTCAGCAATAATAGCAGAGATTGTTTCAGCTGACGTGTCACCGGGTACGGCAATCATATCAAGGCCAACAGAGCACACACAAGTCATAGCCTCAAGCTTATCGAGAGTAAGTGCATTTTTAAGCGCAGCCTCAATCATTCCCTCATCTTCACTGACAGGAATAAATGCA
>JAZRDY010000090.1:0-6997 GCA_045660525.1 Acutalibacteraceae bacterium
AAGAATGTTCTTTTCGTAAATCTTAACAAGGTCGCTCTTAGCTTCGTCACAGCAAACGAAGAGTTTCTGAAGAGGCTGACGAACCTTGATCTGATGTTCGTTACGAAGTCTCATAGCGGTTGCGATGATTTCACGAGCGAATGCTGTCTGCTCGATGATGCCGTCATCTTCAAAGCCTTCAAGAACTTCGGGCCAATCGCTGAGGTGTACTGAAAGCTCAACTGAAGGCATTACACGGCGGATAAGATTCTGCCAGATGCTTTCTGTCATAAAGGGAATGATGGGAGCCATAACCTTTACACAAGCTGTAAGAGCATTGTAAAGAGTCCAGTAAGCAATCATCTTGTCGCTTTCGTCGCCTGTCTTCCAGAAACGGCGGCGGTTTGTTCTGATATACCAGTTTGAAATATCATCAACAAAGATTTCGAATTCCTTGATTACATTGTATGCCTTGTAGTCGTCCATCTGAGCTGAAGCCTTCTTAATGAAGTCGTTAGTTCTGATAACGAGCCACTTATCTGTAACTGTCATAGCATTCTTGTCAGGTGTATAACCCTCGAAGTTAGGCTTGTCAATCTTTGCGTATGTTTCGAAGAATGTGTAGATGTTCCAGAATGAAAGGAGCTTTCTTCTTGCTTCGTCACCGAGGTTGAAACCGAAACGAACATCGTTTGCTACGGGAGCACCTGCATAGAGGTAACGTACTGTGTCAGCGCCGATCTTTTCAGCTGCTTCGTCAAAGCGGATCATATAACCTGTCTTTGAGAATTTCTGACCGTTTTCCTGAATAACACTTGAGTGGCAGAGAACTCTCTCATAGGGAGCTCTGTCTTCAAGAACAGTACTCATAAACAGAAGTGAGTAGAACCAGAGACGAACCTGCTCACGCATTTCAACAACCCATTCAGCGGGGAAGTTCTTGCGCCATTCTTCTTTATCATCAAAGTATCCTGTTGTTGAGAAAGGTACGATACCTGCATCGAGCCATACGTCACCAACATCGGTGATACGTTTAACAGCTTTGCCACACTTGGGACACTTGATTTCAACTTCGTCAATCCAAGGTCTGTGAAGCTCGGGGAGGGCATCAACCTTAGCGGGATCAACTGCAAGTTCTTTGAGTTCATCTGTTGAGCCTACAACGTGAACATTGCCACAATCCTCACATACATAGAAGGGGAGGGGCATACCGTAGTAACGTTTACGTGAGATGTTCCAGTTGCCCATATTGTTGAGCCAGTCGAGCATTCTCTTGCCGTTTGATTCGGGTTCCCACTTAACGCTCATTGCGTTTCTGATAAGGCGGGGCTTGAGCTCCTCTGTAGTGATGAACCAAGAGGGTACAAGACGGTAGATAAGCTCTTCCTTACATCTCCAGCATACGGGGTAGCTGTGTTCGTGAGGCTTAATGAGGTAGAGCTTGTTTCTTGACTTGAGTTCTTCAAAAACTTCGTCAGCAATTGTCTTGCTGTTTTTGCCTGTGAAGAAGCCGAAGCCCTTGAGGAAGATACCCATATCGTCAACGGGCATAATTTCGGGAAGACCGAGTCTCTTACCGAGCTCATTATCTTCTGCACCGCAACCGGGAGCGATGTGTACAACGCCTGTACCTTCTTCAGCGTCAACATCTTCCCAAGCTACGATTTTGTGTTCGAAGCCCTGCTGAGCTTCGAGTTCGGGGAAGCAGGTTTCATACTTTCTGCCAACGAGCTCTTCACCCTTGAACATACGAAGAACTTCGAGCTTATCTTCGCCGAGATATTTGATAGCATTCTTAGCAAGGATAAGTGTCTGCTCATCGCTCTTAACCTTTACTTCAACATACTCGATTTCGGGGTTAACTGCAAGAGCAACGTTTGATGAAAGAGTCCAGGGAGTTGTTGTCCACACGATGATTTTGCTGTCAAGACCTTCAACGGGAAGCTTGAAGAAAACTGAGTTGTGTGTAACAGTTTTATATGAACCTGTCATTTCGTGCTCTGAAAGTGATGTACCGCAACGGGGACACCAAGGCATAGGCTTGTATTCTCTCTGAATCCAACCGTTATCGTCACAAGTCTTAAGGAAGTGCCAGATGCTTGTGATGTTTTTGTCTGTGTTGGTGAAGTAGGAGTTGTCCCACTGCATCCACTGACCGAGTCTCTTTGACTGCTCAGTGATTACACCTGAATACTGCTTAACACGGTCAACGCACTGTCTTGTGAACTTGTCGATACCGTAATCTTCGATGTCTTTTTTGCTTTCGAAGCCGAGGTCTTTTTCAACACCAACCTCAACCCAGAGACCCTGTGAGTCGAAACCGTTTTGGCAACGGCAATCGTAACCTTTCATATATTTATATCTTATGAAAGTATCTTTAAGGGTACGACCCCAAGCGTGGTGGATACCCATAGGATTGTTAGCTGTAATGGGGCCGTCGATGAAGCGGAAACGCTCCTTGCCCTGATTTTTTTCTTTACGCTTGTTGTAACAGTCGTTGTCTTCCCAAAACTTGAGAATATCGTGTTCCATGGAAATAAAACTGTTACTCTTTTCCATTTCTGCCATGGTAATTCCTCCGTTATATTATTAGAGTTGTGGCTCATAATTACACTACACCACTTTACATACATATAATAGTATACAATATTGTTTTTCTTATTGCAAGTGCTTTTTAGGCAAATATTGCCCTTAAAATAAAGTTTTTTCGCGGCTTTTTGTACTCTGCCGTAATTTTCGGCTCTGAAAAATAATTTTAATATTTCTGCAACAAAAGAAGTGTATTATTTATCTAATGCAATGAGAGGTGATTTATATGAAGAAAGCAATAGTTGTCTTAGGGCTTCTGGCTATTATTGTCGGGGGATATTTTGCTGTTATTGCACTGAATTCTACAACTTTAACAGAGGGCTACAGCCTAAAATGCGAAAACGGCTCTTATATGATAATCGATGAAAGAGGTTCACCGATTCGCTACATTTTCAACAAAGCTATCGGCACAGATGTTGAAAACCTCACAGACGGCGACAGAATACTCATAATCAGCGACCTTATAAACGAAAGCTATCCTGGAAGCACATCGGCACGTTTTATATTAAAACTCGATGATGGGGATATTTCCGATATACCCGAAGAGACACTTTTAAGACTTTCTGAATTAGGTTGGTATAAATTTACAGAATGATAAATTAAAAATTACATAAAAGAATTATAATTCCGCAATATTGTGTCATTATTTAAGTGAGCAATATGCGGAATATTTTTATGGAGGAATTATTATGAAGAAAAAAATCTTATCCCTTATTCTTGCGGTTGTGATGCTTTTCAGTGCTACGGCTATTCCCGTTTCGGCAGTGGACTTTGAAAGGGCAAATGAGCCTTTAACCAGAACTCTCGCAAGTGTTATCGACACAGTAATGAATGCTTTTGCAGGTGCTCTTAACCTTGTGATGAAAGAAAACAACAAGTTTGTTCCCGAAAATGAATATGTTTATGACAATTTCTTCGAGGGTACTGCTGAGTTTATTGAAAAGGCAGATAAAGATGCTGTATGGTCACTCGGTCACAGCGAAGCAAGTCTTGTGCCTGCAAACTGGCAGGATTATGATCTTTTCCTTGGCGGATTTATCAGTGAACAGAATCTCTTTACCAATGATGTAAGAGAAATTCTTGACGATATGAAAGTCAGAGTAATTGCTCTTAGTGACGGCTCAGGCAGAGGTACTGCAGTATTTGCAACTGTTGACTCTATCGGTATGTCAAACGGCGATATCAGAATTGTTCGCGGTATGCTTCAGGAGTTTGCGAAAGAAAACAATATCAACTCAATCAACATCTTTGCAACCCACACCCATTCGGGCATCGATACACAAGGTCTCTGGACTGAGATTTATCGCAAGTGGCCCTTGAATATCGGCAGTGCAATGTCAGGTATGTGGGAAACCGAGCAGGGTACTGATCCTGAGTTTATGGAATTTTTATATGGCACAGTTGCATCGGCAATTGAAGCTGCCGTTGATTCTATGACCGAGGGTGATATGTACTATGCGGAAAAAGACATCGGTGAAGAATATTTCAACAATAAAAACAGACCTTCTGCAACTTCACTTGATACTGTTCTCAGACGCTTCACATTTGCTCCCTATAAAAAGTCTGAAACGCCCACCATCATTGTTAATATGTCAGCACATCCCGACGTTGTAGGACTTCCCGTTTCCGATGACGAAACAAAGGGTCACGGTGTGTCAGGCGACTATATTTATTATATGGGTGAAGTTATTACCAATGCAGGCTATAACTTTATGTTCTTTAACGGTGCAATTGCAGGTATTTATATCGGCAGAGTTGATGTCAAAGCTGATAAACGTGTGGATATAGCATCAAATTACGGCAAAGAAATGGGCAAAATGGTGCTCGGCTTAACAAAAACTGAGCAGGAAATCAAAGCAGACCCATATCTTATGAGTCTTAATTTCACACCTGAGCAGACAGAAGAATGGTATACCCCGTGGTATGAGGGATGGGTACCCGCAAAAGAGACAAAGGTTGCTCCCATACTCAATCTCAGAATAAATAAGGTCGAACTTCCCGTTACCAACCCCGTAATCAAAGCGGCAGGTAAGCTGGGTGTTGTGAATTATCTCATCAAGCGCTCAGGCACAGACTATTACATAACCACTGAAATCGCCTATATGGAAATGGGTGAAGATATCAAGATTGCATTCGTACCCGGTGAGGTCTGCACAGACCTTATTTACGGCGGAGCATCTCTGACAGCTGAGGGTTCATTCAGCGGTAAAGATTTTTCAGGCAAAACATTAACCGATATTTTCGGCGAAGATCTGATTGTTTTCGGCCTTGCAAACGACGCTATCGGTTATATTATACCTGACAATGATTACGCAATGGCTCTTGCTTTCGGACACTATCACGAAACCCTTTCTATGGGTGATAAGACAGCTACTATTCTTGCAGAAGCTTATGAAAAATTAGCGGATTGAGAACAGTGGCAATCCCTGAAAGTAATGTGTTACACATATGTTTTTGATGTGAGCAGTTGCTTTTGGTAAGGGCAATATAAAAAAATAAAGCAACAGATTAACCGACACCTCATAAGAAACGGCTTCTTATGGGGTGTCGGTGTGTTTAGGTCTGATAATTTACTTTTGTTAAATCGGGTTTTATCCCTGAGAGGCTTCTGTTATCGGGTTATATCACGTGCAACGTGCACACCGCTTGCGGAAGCATGAGAAAGAGAATGTGTAATGCCGCTGCCGTCACCGATAATATAAAGACCCTTGTGTCTGGATTCCATATGCTCGTCAACCTCAACTTCCATATTATAGAATTTAACCTCTACGCCATAGAGAAGAGTGTCTTCGTTGGCAGTACCGGGAGCTACCTTATCCAGCGCATAAATCATTTCGATGATACCGTCTAAAATTCGCTTAGGAAGAACAAGGCTCAGATCACCCGGGGTAGCATTGAGGGTAGGTGTGATGAAAGCTTCTTCAATACGGCTTGGAGTAGAGCGACGACCTCTTATCAAATCACCGAAGCGCTGTACAATTACACCGCCACCGAGCATATTGCTTAAACGCGCAATTGATTCACCGTAACCGTTTGAGTCTTTGAAAGGCTCGGAGAAATGCTTTGCAACCAACAAAGCAAAGTTGGTATTAGCTGTCTGTTTTGCGGGGTCCTCATAGCTGTGACCGTTAACGGTAATAATGCCGTTGGTGTTTTCGTTAACAACTGCACCCTTAGGGTTCATACAGAAAGTACGCACCTTATCGCCGTATTTTTCTGTTCTGTAAACGATTTTACTTTCGTAAAGCTCGTCTGTTAAGTGGGCAAAAACCGTTGCCGGCAGTTCAACACGAACACCGATATCAACACGGTTTGATTTGGTGGCAATGTTTAACTCTTTGCACACAGACTCCATCCATTTACTACCGCTTCTGCCCACAGAGATGATGCACTTGTCGCATTGGTAAACGGCATCATTGCAGATAATTTTATAGATGTCATTTTCGTGTGCCACAGAAAGAACTGCTGTGTCAAAAAAGAAGTGAACCTTATCTTTCAAATAGGCATAGATATTTTCAAGAACAATATAGTTGATATCTGTTCCCAAATGGCGAACAGATGCATCAAGCAAATGAAGGTCATTTCGTATACATTCGGTTTTGAAGCGGGTGCCCGCTGTTGTGTAAAGCTTTGTGCCTTCGCCACCGAATTTCAAATTGATTTGATCAACATACTCCATCAGCTCTAATGCTTGTTTCTTGCCTATATATTCATACAAAGTGCCGCCAAAATCGTTGGTAATATTATATTTGCCGTCAGAAAAAGCACCTGCACCGCCAAAACCGCTCATAATGCAGCAGCTTTTACAGTTTATACAGGTCTTGATTTTTTCACCGTCTATAGGGCACTTTCGCTTGTCTAATGAATGACCTGCCTCAAAAATTGCCACGTTCAAATCGGGTTTATGCTGCACAAGCTCATAGGCGGCAAAGATTCCTCCGGGGCCGGCACCAACAATAATTACATCATATTTCATTTGCGCATTCACCTTTCTTGTTGCACTATCAATGCTCAAAAGCTTGTTGACAGACACATCTAAATCTTCCGTTATTTATTATAGACGGTATGTACTGTTTTTTCAAGCAACTAGAAATTAACATTTGTAAAATAATATTTATATTACTGATTATACCACTTAATGCATTCAACAGCAACACTATAAATCAGTAATTTATGAAAGTGGCGGCATTGAATTGAAAGAGACGCGAGATTTGCCTCGCGTCCCTATAGAATGTTTTTATTGTTGAAGGGCTTTGCTCAGGCTTTTTCTGCGCCGGGTCTGCCACAACATTTCTTATACTTTTTGCCGCTGCCGCAGGGACAAGGATCATTTACGCCAACCTTTTTGTTTGAGTTGCGTACTGTTCTGCCCTTTTCGCTGCCGTCTCCGCCGCCTGCTGTAGCTGATGTAACCTTAGCAACCTGCTCA
>JAZRDY010000091.1:0-4393 GCA_045660525.1 Acutalibacteraceae bacterium
CGGCTGTTAACACTTCTGCCCATAATGAAATAAGCAGTTACAGCTTTTTTGCCGTCAGCGCTTTTGCCGATTAAGATACCTCTGCCGTGATAGGCAAGAGAATTAAGTTCTTCTTTGATAGTTGAAACTTTCATTCTTACTCTCCTATATAAACTATATTATTTTTAACTGTCAATTTATCTTCACAGAAAAGTTTTACTGCTTCGGGAAGAATATTCCACTCAGCCTCTTCCATAATTCTCTGCTGTAAGGTTTCGGCAGTGTCGTCACTCTTTACCTCAACAGCCTTTTGCAAGATTATGGGACCTGCATCGCACTCGGGTGTTACGAAGTGCACGGTGGCACCTGAAACCTTAACACCTTTGGCAAGTGCCGCCTCGTGGACGTGAAGACCGTAGTAGCCTTTGCCGCAGAATGAAGGGATAAGTGCAGGATGGATATTGATAATAGCATTGGGATAAGCCTCGTAAACCTGCTCGTCGATGATTGTGAGAAAACCTGCAAGAACAACAAGGTCGATGCCGTTTTCTTTGAGAGTATCGGTCAGAGCCTTTGAGTAAGCTGCGATATCAGCATAGTCCTTTTTACAGAGCACTGCTGAAGCAATGTTATTATTGGCAGCTCTCTCGAGAGCATATACGCCGGGCTTTGATGCTATTACAAGAGTGATTTTACTGTCACCGAACATTCCTGTTTTTTCGGCATCTATAAGAGCCTGAAGATTTGTGCCGCCGCCTGAAACGAGGACTGCAATTCTTTTACCCATTACAGAATCACCTTCTCATCGCCTTCGATAATTTCACCGATAACATAGGCATCAATGCCGTTTTCTTTAAGAATTGAGATTGAAAGCTCTACTTCGTCAGCAGGAACAACAATGCTCATACCAACACCCATATTGTAGGTGTTATACATATCGCGTTCGGGAATGTTGCCCCATTCAGCGATAACTTTAAAGATGGGAAGAACCTTAACACCGCTCTTGTCAATCTTTGCGGAAAGGCCGTCGGGAATTGAACGGGGAATGTTTTCGTAGAAGCCGCCGCCTGTGATATGAGAAATACCCTTAATGTTAACCTTTTCAAGAAGAGCGAGAACGGGCTTTACATAAATCTTTGTGGGTACGAGTAAAGCTTCTGCAATGCTATTGCCGTCTAATTCTTCACGGGGAACATAAAGTTCGGGATTGTTGTTGTCGATATCAAAAACCTTACGGCATAAGCTAAAGCCGTTGGAGTGGATACCTGTTGAGGGAAGAGCGATAACTACGTCGCCTGCAGCCATTTTGCTGTTGTCGATCATCTTGGGTTTATCTACAACGCCTACTGCGAAGCCTGCAAGGTCATAGTCCTCTTCCGGCATAAGACCGGGGTGTTCTGCAGTTTCACCGCCGATAAGAGCAGCGCCTGACTGTACACAGCCTTCAGCAACACCGCTTACGATTTCTGCAATCTTTTCGGGAACATTTTTGCCGCAAGCAATGTAGTCAAGGAAGAAGAGGGGCTTTGCGCCGACACAGATGATGTCGTTAACGCACATAGCAACTGCATCGATACCGATTGTATCGTGCTTATCCATAAGAATTGCAAGCTTAACTTTTGTGCCGCAACCGTCGGTACCTGAAACAGAAATGGGGTGTTCCATTCCGGCAATAGCGCTGAGATCGAAGCAACCGCCGAAACCTCCTACATCATCCACTGAGCCTTCGTTACGGGTTCTTGCAACGTGTTTTTTCATCAGTTCCACTGATTTATAACCAGCGGTAATATCTACGCCTGCAGCCGCATAGCTTGCAGAAAAAGAATTTTTATGATCCATATTACATTCTCCTGTATTATTCATTTTATTCTTTGCCGGTCCAACAATAGGTGCATACCTTGTCAGCCGGAAGTCCTATAGCTTTGATTATTCCGTCAATAGACTGGAATTCAAGAGATGTGAAGTGCAGTTTTTTACAAATAGCACTTCTTAAATTTTTGCCTCGTTCAGTTGAAGAATCAATATATTCATCAATATATTTGAAACCTTCTTCACCTTCAAGCTCTACAATAGTGCTTCGTGCAATCAGTTCCATTTCAGAGGTCGCTCTTGAGAAGTTAAGGTATTTGCAACTGTACATAATCGGAGGACAAGCTGAACGGATATGTACTTCTTTTGCGCCGTTTTCATAAAGGAATTCAACTGTTTCGCGAAGTTGAGTACCACGAACGATACTGTCATCAACAAAAAGCAGTTTTTTACCATAAATCAGATCGTGTACGGGAATCTGCTTCATTTTAGCAACTCTGTTTCGTTCATTCTGATTGGAAGGTGTGAAACTGCGTGCCCATGTGGGTGTGTATTTGATGAAAGGACGTGCGAACTGAATGCTGCTTTCGTGAGCATAACCGATAGCGTGAGGGGTACCTGAATCAGGAACACCGCTTACATAGTCGATATCCTGCGCTACGCCGTTGGCACGGTCTGTTTCTGCCATAATCTTGCCGTTTTCATATCGCATTACTTCAACGTTCACACCCTCATAGCATGATGTTGAATATCCGTAATAAGACCAGAGAAAGGCACATATTTTGGTTTCGTTACCGGGTTCTCTGATAACCTTGAAAGAATCGGCATCAAACTCGACGATTTCGCCGGGGCCTAATTCTTTATAATCGGCATAGCCCAATTTTTTATAAGCAAAGTCTTCGAACGATACGCAGTAGCCGTCGTCATTAGCACCGATTAAAACAGGAATTCTTCCGAGTCTGTCGCGTGCAGCGATGATATTGCCCTTATCGGTAAGAATTAGTATCGAAGCAGTGCCGTCAATAAGACTTTGTGCATAGGCAATACCTTCTGCAAAGCTGTCTTTCTGATTTATCAGTGCAGCAACAAGCTCTGTTGAGTTGATACCTTCGTTTGTTACTGAGCCAAAGTGACCGCCGTTTGCAAATATAAAGTCTTCAACAAGTTTTTCTCTGTTGTTGATTAAACCGATAATGCAGATAGCATAAAGTCCCAATTTGGAACGTACAAGTAAAGGCTGTGCATCAGAATCACTGATACATCCGATTGCTGCGGAACCTTTCATTTTGCTTGAGATGTTTTCAAATTTTGTTCTGAAAGGTGAATTTTCAATGTTATGAATTTTTCGTTGTAATCCTTTTTTCTCGTCATATGCAGCCAAGCCACCGCGACGAGTGCCAAGGTGAGAGTGATAGTCAGTACCGAAGAATACATCTAAAAGAGTATCGTTCTTGCTGACTGCGCCAAAAAAACCACCCATTTAATTGCTCCTTAAGTTGGCTTCAGTTTTGCCAATCTATTGTTAAAAAATATTCGTAAACTTTAAAATATTTACTACTTTTTGCGCTTATGAACTATAAAAGGTTGATGCTTTTGATATGTTCAAAAGACTGAAAAGCCCTGAAAGGCGTTGCCTTTCAGGTTCAGTAATTAAGCAAAGAAAAGTTCTGAAAGTGTCATGGGGTCGATGTATTTGCCGTCTTTGTAAACGCGCATGTTACCTGATGCGATTTCGTCGATAAGCATTACGTTACCGTCGGGATCGTAACCAAACTCAAATTTGATATCGTAAAGAACAAGACCCTTTTCTTTGAGATCATCAGCAACGATCTGAGTGATCTTCTGAGTCATTTCTTTGATATCGTCGTACTGCTTGTCTGTCATAACGCCGAGAGCAACGAGAGCATCTTTGATTACGAGGGGATCGCCCTTTTCATCGTTTTTGAATGTCATTTCAACATAAGCGGGAAGATCTGCACCGTCTTCGATATAATCGCCGTAACGACGGATGAAGCTACCTACTGCTTTGTGACGGCAGATAACTTCAAGGCCGTGACCGAATACCTTTGCAGGAAGAACTTCCATTGTTGTATCTTCAAGATTTGCGTTTACATAGTGAGTTTTAATGCCTGCTGCATTAACTTTTTCAAAGAAATAAATTGACATACGAAGGTTAACATCGCCAACACCGTCAATTGTAAGGCCTACTGAATTTTCGCCGGGATCAAAAACGCCGTCTTTACCTGTGCAATCATCTTTGAACTTAAGAAGACAATTGCCGTTTTCGAGCTTGTATACGTCTTTTGTTTTACCTGTGTAAATCTTTTCCATTTTGAGTGACCTCCGTTATTTAAAATAAAATTTTTTATATATTGAACTGCTTTTCAGCAGCTGCATTCTTTTCAAGAACAGTTTTTGTATCATTGTCTCTCTTGTCTTTGAGCTTCTTTGCAAGTTCTTCATCAGTAACTGCAAGGATTTCAATAGACAACAAGGCGGCATTGACAGCTCCGTCAATAGCAACAGTTGCAACGGGGATACCGGAGGGCATCTGAACTGTTGAAAGAAGAGCATCAATACCGTCGAGATATTTTGATTTCATAGG
>JAZRDY010000092.1:0-4342 GCA_045660525.1 Acutalibacteraceae bacterium
ATTCTCATTCTCATTATCATTATCATTTAAGTATACATTTGCATACTCATCTATGCTTTTGTATACATTTGTATAGTCTTCTGTGCATTTGCATACATTTGCATACATTTGTATAAACCACAACCTTAAAACTTCTTGAGCAATTCATCATTCATAATTCATAATTTGCTATACTTTTTTTCGTTTATGTGCTATAATAAGGCTAATTATAACAAAAGGGAGTTTTAATTTGAAAAGCTTTACTATCGAAAAAAATGACGCTAACCAGCGTCTTGATAAATATCTGACCAAATCATTCCCCAACCTGCCTAAGGCTCTGATGTATAAGTATATAAGAATCAAGCGCATCAAGGTCAACGGCAAACGCGCCGAGATATCAACAAGACTCTCTCTCGGCGATGTGGTGGATATGTACATAAACGACGAGTTTTTCGCTCAGAAAGAAACTGTCTACGACTTTATGTCAGCATCGAAGAAGATTGATATTGTCTATGAGGATGAAAATGTCATACTCCTCAACAAAAAGACAGGTCTTCTCTCCCACCCCGACGACAGCGAATATATCGACACTCTCATCACCCGTACCAAGCGCTATCTTTTTGAAAAAGGCGAATGGCATCCGGACAGTGAAAACTCCTTTACCCCTGCCCTTGTTGACCGTATTGACAGAAACACAAGCGGTATTGTCATTTGCGCAAAGACCGCAGAAGCCCTCAGGGTACTCAACCAGAAAATGAAAGACCGCGAGCTTCATAAAATTTATCTTTGTCTCGTACACGGTAAGCCTAAAAAAGACAGTGATATACTCGAGGGTTACTTAGTTAAAGACGAAAAAAAGAATAAGGTTTTCGTATCAAAAAAGCAAACTCCCGACAGCAAATATATCAAGACTAAATATACTGTTTTGGGTTACAAAGATAATCTCAGCCTTGTGGAAGTTGATCTTCTCACGGGCAGAACTCATCAGATAAGAGCACATCTTGCTTCAATCGGACATCCCCTTTTAGGTGACGGCAAATACGGTACCAATGCCCTTAACAAGAAAACAGGTCTTAAGAAGCAGTGTCTTTGCTCATATAAGCTCAAGTTTGATTTCACAACTGATGCAGGTGAACTTGAATATCTGAACGGTAAAGAGTTCAAAATCGATGATATATGGTTTAAAGACGAATTTTATGCCGGAACTCTTAATAAGGAGAAAAACTAATGAGCGAAATAATTGAAATGAGAAAGCGAGCCGAAGAGCTTCGTGACATAATCAACTATCACAACAAAAAATACTATGAAAACGATGAGCCTGAAATTGAAGATTTCGAGTATGACCGACTTCTTCACGAGCTTATCGCAATAGAAGAAAAATATCCCGAAACTGTTACGGCTGACTCCCCCACTCACAGAGTAGGAGGCAAGGCTGACACACAATTTACACCCGTAGAGCATATTGTGCCAATGGAAAGCTTGCAGGACGGCTTCGGTGAGGATGATGTACTCGCTTTTGATCAGCGCGTGAGAAGTGTTATCCCCAACCCCACTTATATCGTCGAGCCTAAAATCGACGGACTTTCCGTTGCGCTCGAATATGAAAACGGACTTCTTGTCCGCGGCTCAACACGAGGTGACGGCAAAGTGGGTGAAGATGTAACTGCAAACATCCGCACTATCCGTAATATTCCTCTTAAAATTGACACTGACTTGCCCGTACTCGAGGTACGCGGTGAGGTTTATATGCCGAGAGAGGTTTTCATTGCCCTTACAGCCGAGCAGGAGCTCAATGGTGAAAAGACCTTTAAAAACCCCCGTAATGCGGCGGCAGGGTCACTTCGTCAGAAAAATCCCAAGATTACAAGTAAGAGAAAGCTTGATATTTTCACTTTCAACATTCAGAGAATCGAAGGCAAGGAACTAACAAGCCACAAGGATTCCCTTGACTTTATAAAGGCTCTCGGCTTTAACACTGTGCCTTTCTATACAAGCTGCAGCACTATCGAGGATGCCCTCAGAGAAATTGCACGCATAGGCGAAATCAGAGGTACACTCCCCTTTGATATTGACGGTGCAGTTATCAAGGTTGACGACTTTTCACAGAGAGAAGCTCTCGGCTCAACATCAAAATTTCCCAAGTGGGCACTTGCTTACAAGTACCCTCCCGAGGAAAAAGAGACTACACTTTTAGATATAGAAATCAACGTAGGCCGTACAGGCGTGCTGACACCCACAGGCATATTTGAGCCTACCCTTTTAGCGGGTACCACCGTCAGCAGAGCTACACTTCACAATCAAGATTTCATCGACGAAAAAGGCATCTGCATCGGCGACAGAGTCATCATCCGCAAGGCAGGCGATATTATCCCCGAGGTGCTTTGTGTTGTATCTCACGGCGAAAATGCATTCCCCTACCGCATTCCCGATGTGTGCCCCTCATGTGGCGGCAAAGTCACACGCGAAGAGGGTGAAGCGGCTCTTCGTTGCTGTAATCCAGACTGTCCCAATCAGCTGCTTCGCAATCTGATTCACTTCTGCTCGAGAGATGCTATGGACATCGAGGGCATGGGCACAGCTGTGCTTGAGACCTTTGTCAACGAGGGTATGATCAAGACGGCGGCAGATATTTATACTTTAGATAAAACGAAAATCGCGTCCATTGAAAGAATGGGCGAAAAAAGCGCTGACAACCTTATTGCGGCTGCTGAAAAATCAAAGAAAAACGACCTTGCAAGGCTGATTTATGCTTTGGGTATCAGACACATTGGTCAGAAGGCAGGCGCGCTATTAAGCGATAAATTCGGCACAATAGACGCCCTCATGAATGCCACTGCAGAGGATATCGCTGAAATTGAGGGCTTCGGTCTGATTATGGCAAAGAGTGTGGAAGAGTTTTTCAGCCACGAAGAGAGTAGACAGCTTATCGCTGACCTGAAAGAAGTTGGCGTGAATATGGAAAGTCAGAAGCAGATTGTGGATATGCGCTTTGAGGGTAAGACCTTTGTGCTGACGGGTACACTGTCGAAGTATACAAGAAGTGAAGCGACTAAAATTATCGAGTCATTCGGAGGTAAGGCTTCGAGCAGTGTGTCGAAAAAGACAAGCTATGTGCTTGCAGGTGAAGATGCAGGCAGTAAGCTCGACAAGGCGAATAAGCTTGGTGTGACGGTTATCAGCGAGGAAGAATTTGCTGAAATGATAAAATAACATCGCGTTTTTGATTCTTTTTGCGCGACAGCAAAAAGAATGCCCCGCGCGGCGAGGGAATAAATATCAATCTAATTTAGATATAAACAACACCCGGCAGAAATTCGTCTGTCGGGTGAAATTTTTTATATGCTCTTTTTATTTGCCCTCGCCGGGCTGGCATTACTTTTTTGAAAAAAAGTAATCAAAAAACTTTAGTTATTTTATGTTAAACAACTTTTTCGCATTCTCATTGCAGATATCTATAAGCTCCTGCACATCCATTTCCTTGACTTCTGCAATCTTTTCTGCCGTATAAGCAATATGAGCCGAGTCACAGCGCTTGCCCCTGAATGGCACAGGAGTCATATAAGGTGCGTCGGTTTCAAGTAAAAGTCTGTCAAGTGGCATATATTCCGCAACCTCAATGGGTTTCTTAGCATTTTTAAAGGTTACTGCTCCCCCAAGACCGATGTATAAACCTAACTTGATAATCTCTTTTGCCATCTCAACCGAGCCCGAAAAACAGTGCACAACACCCTTGGGTCGAAGCTCTTTTAAGATATTCAGAGTGTCTTCATGAGCCTCTCTGTCGTGGATAATAACAGGTAGGTCGAGCTTATTTGCCAGCTCTATCTGAGTTCTGAAAACCTCTATTTGTCTCTCTCTCGGTGAAAAATCATAGAAATAGTCAAGACCGATTTCACCTACAGCAACAACCTTTTCGTGATTGTAAAGACTCGCGATTTTGGCAAGATCCTCAGCAGTGCACGACTCAGCCTCGTGGGCGTGAACACCGATTGCCGCATAGAGGTTATCATATTTTTCAGCGAGATCGATTGTGGTTAGGCTGGACTTTAAATCACAGCCGCAATTGACGATGCGTGAGACACTTCCCTCAAAGAGAGAGGACAGAAGTTGGTCTCTGTCCTCATTGAAACGCTCATCATCGTAGTGTGCATGAGTGTCAAAAATATTTTTATACATCTTATCTTACCTTTGAGCCTGCAGGTACGCCGTCAACGAAGATAACCTTAACATCGTCTTCACTTACATCAGCTGCAAGAATCATACCCTGACTCTCAACACCGCAAAGTGTAGCGGGCTTAAGGTTTGAAACAACGATTACACTCTTGCCGATAAGATCTTCGGGCTTGTACCACTTAGCGATACC
>JAZRDY010000093.1:0-10005 GCA_045660525.1 Acutalibacteraceae bacterium
GACCTTGAAGATAAACTTTCTGCCTGCAGTGACGGACTTCTCAGCAAAGAAAATCAGAAAAAACTTCTCTTTAACATCCATAATCTTGATAAACTTCATAAAATCGACACAATAAATCTGTATAATATTCAGCTGTAAAAGTGACAGGAGGTAAAAAACAATGGAATCAATAGTTTCAGCAGTTGCAAAATTTGCCGAAGAAAGACCCGACAGAGCGGCAGTTATTGCTAACGACAATCAGATTACCTATGCTGAGCTCTGGAAGGAAATCCAGGGCTTTGCGAAATATATAAAATCATTCGGCTTCCCCGCAGGTTCAAGAATTATCGTCAAATCAGACTCAGACATCTGGTTTGCAGTTTCTTGCTTTGCTATTCAGCTTACCGGTAACGTACACGTACCCCTTGAAAAGTCAATCGGTGTAAAGGGTCTTGAGGATGTTGCTTCACAGCTCAGCGCCGCAATGGTTATTTCAAACACAGATATCGAGGGTAGCTTTGTCAGTGTTGACTCAGACAAGGTAAGAAAAATCGGTCAGGAAAACTATGAAGAGGGCTTAAGCTTCGACTTCCCCACAAAGGATATGACCTGCGATATTCTCTTTACAACAGGTACTACAGGAAAATCAAAGGGCGTTGTAATTTCACACAGAGCAGTTGTTGCAGTTTCTGAAAATGTGCAGTACGGCGCTGAAATCCCCGACGATAACGTTTACCTTGTACCCGCCCCCATAAACCACGCATCAGCCATCAGAAAGCTCTATGTAAGTATGCTTACAGGCACAACAGTTGTGCTTCTCGACGGCTTCAAGGATATCAGAAAATTTTACAGCTACATTGAAAAGTATAAGGTTACATCAATTCTTATGCCTCCTGCGGCAGTAAGAATGCTTCTTGTGCTTTCAAAGAAAGAGCTTGCTAAATATTCGGGTCAGCTTCACCATATTCATACAGGCTCAGCTGCATTCCCTGAGGCAGATAAAGAGCTTCTTTGCTCACTTCTTCCCGAAACAAGACTTTACTTCGCATACGGCTCATCAGAGGCAGGCTGCGTAAGTATGTTTGACTATTCACAGCACAAGGGTCTTATCAGCTGTGTAGGTAAGCCCAACAAAAACGCTCACATCTTTATCGTTGACGATAACCGTCAGGAAATCAAATCTTCGCAGGCAAATCAGGGTCTTATCGCTATCAAGGGCGGTATGACTATGACAGAGTATTTTGAAGAGCCCGAGCTTACTAAAGAAGTGCTTGTTGACGGTGTTGTTTATACAAACGATATGGGTTATATCGACGAAAATGGCTTTGTTTATATGCTCGGCAGACGAGGCGACGTTATCAGCATCGGCGGACTCAAAATTGCTCCCACAGAGGTTGAAAATATTGTTCTTCGCTTCCCCGGTATTGCTGAGTGTGCTTGCTTTGCGGTTGAAGACAGAATGGGCGGCTGCGTACCCAAACTCAATATTGTTGAAGAAAAGGGCGCAGATGTAGACATCAACGAGCTTAAAAAGCATATGGCAAGCTATCTCGAGGCTTTCAAGGTGCCCAAGCTTGTTGTAAAGGTTGAAGAAATTCCCAAAACATCAAACGGCAAAATCGACCGCAAGGTGCTGAAATAATATAATATTTTTTAATCGTCAGGGTGATTGCTGTAATAATATAGCTATTGACTTTGCGCGAAAAATGTTATAAACTGTAATAAGGTATAAGTGTTACCTTATTTAAAAATAAAGAACATTAAATCAAGAGGTGCAGAAATGGAAAAGTTACTTGACATTCTCAATCAGATCAGAAGCGATATCGATTACGAAAACGAAAATGCATTAGTTGATGACGGTATTCTTGATTCATTTGACATCGTTTCAATCGTAAGCGAGCTGAGCATGGAATATGACATTGATATTTCTATCGATGATATGACTGCTGAAAACTTTAACAGTGCTGAAGCTATGCTTGAAATGATAGCAAGAATTCAGGACGAAGACTGATTTACAACAAAATAATTTATTATATAAGCAGCCCTGTATATGGACTGCTTACATACTGTTAGGAGAATGATTATGGCATATACGTCCTTTGGCTTTTTAGGCTTTCTTGTTCTCGTAGCGGCTGTGTATTATCTTGTACCCAAGCGTTTTCAGTGGGCAGTGTTGCTTGCAGCGAGCTATGTGTTCTACCTTTTCAGCGGTGTGGCACAGGTTGCTTTTATTGTGGGAACAACATTGATAACCTATCTTGCGGGCAGACTTATGCAGTCTATAAGAGATGACTATAAATCTCAGCTTACAAAGCTTCCTAAAGAAGCGGGCAAAGAAGTAAAGCAAGAGCTTAAAAAGAAAGTCAACAACAAAATCCGCCGTGTACAGTTTGGCTCGGTAATTATCGATTTGCTTATCCTCGTGGTGGTGAAGTATCTTAACTTCGCACTGCAGAACGTCAACACAATCTTCAATCTGTTCCACTACGATGTAAAGCTTCCTCTTATCAATATAATCGTACCTCTTGGTATCTCATTCTATACATTTATGTCAATGGGTTATCTTATTGACGTGGGCAGAGGCCGTTACGAGGCAGAAAAACATCTGGGCAAATTTGCTCTCTTTGTGTCTTTCTTCCCATCAATTGTTCAGGGTCCAATCAGCAGATATGACGATGTGGGCAAACAGCTGGGTCAGGAACACGAATTTGACTATAATAACTTCAAATTCGGCGCTCAGCTTATGCTCTGGGGCTTCTTTAAAAAGATGGTTATTGCCGACAGAGCTTTCCCTGCTGTGTCAACAATTTTTTCAGCAGAACACTATCTCGAATATAACGGCTCAATATATTTCTTTGGTATGCTTATGTATGCCCTTCAGATTTACTGTGACTTCTCAGGCGGTATCGACATCGCAAGAGGTGCAGCGCAGATGCTTGGCATAAACTTACCACAGAACTTCGAGAGACCTTATTTTTCAATGAGCGTTGCAGAATATTGGAGAAGATGGCACATCACCCTTGGTGCTTGGATGAGAGAGTATGTATTCTTCCCTGTTATGCTCTCAAAACCCGTAACAAAAATCAGCAAGTTCTTCCGTCAGAAGGGTAAGAAGCAGATTGCTAAGCTTGTGCCCTCGGTTATTACACCCTTTATCGTATTCTTCCTTATCGGTGTGTGGCATGGTGCTTCATGGAAATATATTGCATTCGGTCTTTATAATGCGACTATAGTTGCCTCAAGTGTAGCCCTTGCTCCCGTATTCAAAAAGCTTATCGAAAAGCTCAGGATAAACACCGATACATTCAGCTGGAAGGTTTTCTGCATCGTCAGAACATTCCTCGTGCTCGGTATTTCTAAGATACTCGTAAAAGCACCTGACCTTACAGCGGCGCTTCATATGGTCAAGAGCATATTCACTCAGGTTGACCTTGATTTCATCTTTGGCTTTGACGGCAGAATATTTGAGCTTGGCATTGATCAGAAGAATATGTTTGTGCTCTTTGTGGCAGTAATTGTTCTGTTTACAGTCAGCATTCTTCAGGAAACAGGTCTCAAGCTTCGTGAGTCTCTCGCAAAGCAGAATATAGCATTCCGTTGGATGATATATCTCATCGCCCTTATTGTGGTGCTTGTTTTCGGTATCTACGGACCTATGTACGACGCGGCAGACTTTATTTATCAGGCTTATTAAGAAGGAGGAAATAGCATGACAAAAAATCAGATTATACGCACAGTAGCTTTTTTGCTTGTTGTTTCGGTACTTCTCTTAACCCTTTGCGATTTGTTTGAGTATGAAAACTCACATATTTCGGAGAGAATTGAAACTTATCAGGATTTGCCCCGAAACACCGTTGACGCGGTTATGGTGGGCACAAGCGGAATCGACAGATATTGGATAACCCCCAAAGGATATGAGGAATACGGCATTACGGCATATCCTCTTTCCACCGACGCATCACCCACTTGGATGATAAAAATTATGCTTAAGGAAGCTGTCAAGAGACAGAATCCCAAGCTTGTTATCATCGATATGCGAGCTTTCACCAATAGCTATAACGAAGGCTCAAAGAAATTTGATGCAGCTTCAAGACGAGTTATTGACGGTCTCGACTTTTTCTCTTTAACAAGATTTGAGGCTATCAACACAACTCTCAAGCTCAGAATGAAATCAGGCGATGAGGAAGCTACCCGCTTTGACCCGTCATATTTCTTCAGCTTTATCAAATACCACAGCAAGTGGGAAGCAGATAATTTTTCGTTCAGTGAGCTCGAAGACCCCAAGTGTCAGTTTTTAGGCTTCTATATGCATTCGAAAAACAGCATCAACAGCATCGGCACAAATTTTGAGTCGGTAAAAACTGATGAAAAGAGTGCCCTTGACCCGATAGTTGAAGAAGTGCTTTACGACTTGCTTGACTATCTCAAAAAGCAGGACTATGAGGTGCTCTTCCTCGATACACCTCATCGTCAGAATGAAAACGAAGCCAAGCGAATGAACACTATCTGTGACATTCTCGACGAAAACGGCTTTGAATATCTTCTCTGCGAGCTTGACGAGCAATACAACAGAGAAACCGATTTCTACAACGACGGCCACGTTAACTATTACGGAGCCGAAATATTCACCGAATGGTTTGGCAAATATCTCACGGAAAATTACGATTTACCCGACCGTCGCCTCGACAAAAAGTGCGACAAAGACTGGATCGGCGTTTATGATACAGTCAAAGAGGGTATTGAGATTTTTGAAGCGGCAAAGGCCAAATCAGAAGAAAAATAACAACAGCGGAGTAACCCTGAAAAAAGGTTGCTCCGTTATTTTTTTCTACGCGCCCGAGCGCTCGGCAGAGTTAACAAAACTCCCGCCCAAAAAGATTGCGAATATGCAGTAAAATGCATACAAATATAGTGGAAAATATTGACCTTTTAGTATATTAGTGGTATTATTATATATGTATAATTTTATTTTGACGGCGTCATATTTTAGCCATGTTCGGAGAAAAATACAGGGCGGTCAGCTGTATCGGAAAAGTTGAAAAGACGGCTTCAAAAAAAAGCAAAAACATCTTTAAGGAGATGAGAATTTATGAAAAACAAAACATTCAAAAAATCAATTTCTCTCATCATGACAGTGCTCATGATTATGTCATGCTGGGTGTTCTTCCCGGGTATGATTCCTGAGGCAAGTGCGGCGACAGAAACAGTTGGTGTTACAACCTCATTTACTCTGAGTCCTAACGGCAAGCGCGGTAACGAGGGAAGTTGGACTCGACTTGCATTGACCGGTGAGAGTACTCCTGAGGGTACATCTGTTGTACTTTTCAGATTCACCAATGCTGATCTCAAGAAGCTTGCAGATGCAGATACGGTTAATCTTCAGTTTTATGCTTATTCATGTAACAACAGATTATCACATAATAATCTTGATGTTACTGTTAATGCAGATATCTATTATATTACCCAAAACAGCTCTTTTGTGAGTAATCAGGGTACAAATAAAAGCACTAATGTAACAGACACAGGCAACATCGTGTTAGGACCGGATTATACTTACAGCAATGCTCAGAATACTGCTAAGAGCTATTTCGGATTATCTGATGCCACCTTTGTAGGTACATTTGAGCAACCTAATATTAACGGTCAGGATGACCCGTCGCTCAGAACAGGTGATGCGAATTATATATATCCTGTTACAGACATAGTTAAGGAAAAAGCAGCTTCCGACGAAGACCTTTCCTTTATTGTTATGCTCCAACAGGGCTATTCCTGCCACGAAAGCAGAGGTTGGTCTGACATTTATATTGATTCAGCTACTATTGCTCTTTCTGACGGCAATATAATGCTTGATAACCTTAAAAGCAAGATTGAAGCTTATGAAGGTTACTTTGCAAACGGCATTTTTTATACAAACCTTGTAAACAACTATAAGGCATATAATGATGCAAAACGTTACTATGATGCTGTAAAATACGGCGGCGTTCAGTTTGATATAGCGATTGCTCAGAGCTATATGAATGCAATAGACACTGCTATTGCTAATACAGGACTGAATGATACCTATGTTGATTATCTTAATGCTAACATTACAAGCCGTGACGGCTCAACCGTGAGTTCGGCATATAGAAAGAATGTTATCTGGTACCCTTGGGATTTCTCTTGGGATATTACAAGCAATAATGCAAGACCTACGATTCAGGATACATATTTCTATTACACAATGCCTAATACAATTGTAGGTATAACCAACGACAGCGAAACCACATTCCCGCTTCATACCTTCTTCTGGACAACCACCGGTGATCGATATGTCAGATATGTTATTGCCGGCTCCGGTACAATAAGCAGCGGCGTTGTTGGTTCGAGTGATTTTTCAACCATGGCACCCTGGAAAATTTCAAATTGGGATAACGGTCATACAACCAGTGGCCTTGAACCCGGTACAGACGGTTTTGGCGGTTGGGTTTTTGAAAAAAATTATCTCACAGATGTTACTCTTGATTACGCCGAGGACAACAGCAATAACTATGGCTATAGCCAGGACCACGTATATCAGATTTCTTCCTATGCTCAGATCAATAAGTCAAGCATCGGAGTAAATGCTTCAAATGTTTACAAAAAAGTTGACCAGGGCTTTACCTTTGCTACTGCTAATAAAGCAAACCAGAGTGATGGAAGTTGGTATAGTCCGTATAATGCAAGCTTCGGCAACCACTATGCAAGTGGTTATAGTAGTTACGGTGGCCATCTCTATGTTGTTTATATGGATACATATAAGAACAACTACCAGAACTGGAAAACTTTGATTCCTGCTATTTCCTACAAAAATTATAACGGTTATGTTTATAGCGATGCTACGAATGTAACAAAACATCTTGACTATGCTTCTGACATTCTTCTTGACCTTAGGCTCACTGAGGCAAACCGTGTTGGAAATATTGACTCAACCGTTACTATTTGGGCACAGAACATAAACAAAGGTGCAAACGACCTTGCAAATGCAAAATCAGCAGGTAAGACAAGAATTACTAATAAGTATGTTGACCTTATAAATGCCATTTCTAATGCAGATGCAATATTTGCAGGCGGAAGCGCACCTTATACCTATGCTTCATGGAATAATTTCGTTGATGCTTATAATGCTGCAAGAGCTCATATGGCTTCACTTAATCCCTCAGGCAGCAATGTGCAGTATAGCTCCGATGCTACAACAATCGGCAATCTTGCAACTGCACTCACAAACGCCAAAAACGCTCTTGTAAAAAGAACTTACGATGTAACCTATGAGAATCTTTTCTCATTCTCATCATGGGCAAACTCTGCTTCAGGTTATGTAGGCACACCGGAAAAGGGTACAATGACCTATGATGTAAATGCAGGTACCATTACTTTTATAAATGATGAAAGTAATACAAAGGATTATCCCAATGACCATCATTCAAGTTACGACTTCGGAAACGGGCATTATAATGTAACTCTTACTCCCGGTGAGACCTATACATTTAAATACACAACTGCAGGCGGTACCGGTGACCAGGTTCATATTTTCTTCTATGACGATAACGGTAATCCCGTTGAAAACAAGGCAAACAACGGTAATCCGTTTGCTAATGCTTATGCCACAGGTCACGGAACAGCCACGATGTCCTTTACTGCTCCTCAGAATGCAACAAAGGCTGCCTTCCGTTTCGGCTCAACTGTTCTTGGTGAAACCGTAACATTCTCAGATCTTTTCCTATATTCGCATACAAGAGGCGACTATGCTGATATTGCTAGCTGGACATATAGACCAAACAGAACAGTTTTCGCATATAATATTCTTCTTGGTCAGACCCTTGAAGTTCCTGTAAGACCCGGTTATACATTTGATGGTTGGTGGACCGACTCGATCATTGCTAACGGAATAAAAGATAGTGGTGAACAGGTAACTGACGGCAACGGTAGAGTTGTCAGCGATTTTCAGACCTTTGAAATTACTCAGGATTTGGTGCTTCATTCAGAGTGGACAGAGAACAAATATAACATTGCATTCGATGCCAACGGTGGTACCGGCTCAATTGCCAATATAAGTGATATTCTTTATACTGAAGAAAGAGCATTGACACCAAACAGTTTTACAAGATCAGGTTACACTTTCACAGGTTGGAATACTGCAGCAAACGGCAGTGGTACAGCAATAGCAGACAGAGCAACAGTATCAAAGCTCAGTGCAATCGATGGCGATGAGGTTAAACTTTATGCTCAGTGGAGTGTTAACTCATATAGAGTGCTTTTTGATAATATTATCGATATGTCAAAATGGACTCCTACATCAGGCAGTGCAAGTGTAACTGAAATAAATGGTGACAAAGGTATAAAAGTTACATCAAATGCAGATGTAGGCGAAGGTTGCGTACACACTGACTACTTTGCTGTTGAGCCTGGCAAGAGTTATACTATCGATGTTGATGTTACAGGCAACGGTTGGGATGTTTATATTTTCTTCTGTGATGAAAATGGTTCATGGGTTGATTTCAATGATTCTACTAATAGATTTGCAGACTCTATTGATACTCGTACTTTCACTGCTCCCAACAAAGACAGTGTAGTGAAAGCACAGGTGCGTTTTGACGCAAATGGCGCAAACAACACAGTAACATTTGATAACATCCGTATTTTTGAAGCTGGTAAGGTTGCTGACGATGTTTCAAGTGAATTTGGTATCGATGTAACTTATGATGCAAAATACGGCACCCTTCCTACTCCTACAAAAATAGGTTATAATTTTGAAGGTTGGAAAGATACTGACGGCAACACAGTAACAAGCGATTCAGTTGTTGATTATGCAGGTAATGAAACTCTTTATTCAACTTGGAAGATTAATCAGTACACAATCACATTCGATACAAAGGGCGTCTCAGCGATTGCACCTATCACTCAAGATTACCGCACAACCGTAACAGCTCCCGCTGATCCCACAAAGACAGGTTACACATTCGCAGGCTGGGATAAAGAAATTCCCAACACAATGCCCGCAGAAAACGTGACAATCAAGGCTAAGTGGACAGCTAACCAGTACACAATCACATTCGATACAGACGGTGGCTCAACGATTGCACCAATCACTCAGAATTACGGCACAACCGTAACAGCTCCCGCTGATCCCACAAAGACAGGCTACACATTCGCAGGCTGGGATAAAGAAATTCCCAACACAATGCCCGCAGAAAATGTGACAATCAAGGCTAAGTGGACAGCTAACCAGTACACAATCACTTGGGTTGACGGCGACGGCAAGACTCTCAAGACAGAGCCGGTGGCTTACGGTGATACTCCCTCATACACAGGTGAAACACCGACTAAGACTGCAGATGGACAGTATACTTACACATTCACAGGTTGGAGTCCTGCAATTGTAGCGGTAACAGGCGATGCAACATACACAGCGCAGTTCACATCATCAACTAATACTTATACTATTATTTGGAAGAATCACGACGGTAATGTACTTGAAACTGATGAAAATGTTCTTTATGGTTCAACTCCGAGTTATAACGGAGCAACACCTACTAAGGCGGCTACCGCAGAGTATAGCTATACATTTAAGGGTTGGACACCTGAAATCAGTGTAGTAACCGGTGAAGTAACATACACTGCAACATTTACCGCAACAAAGAACAGCTATACAATCACATGGCTCAACGATGACGGTACACTCATCGACACGACTACAGTTGAATATGGTGTAGTACCCTCTCACGCAGATGCAACAAAGGCAAACACTGCAGAGTATACTTACACATTTGCAGGTTGGACACCCAAGGTTGTGGCAGTAACAGGCAATGCAACATACACTGCAACCTACAGCTCAACGGTAAACAAATACACAATCAAGTTTGTAAATGAAGACGGTACAGAGCTTCAGTCAAGCAAAGTTGAATATGGTGCTACTCCCTCATACACAGGCGCAACACCCACCAAGGCTGCAGACGCACAGTATACTTACACATTCTCAGGTTGGACTCCTGAAATCAAGGAAGTAGCAGG
>JAZRDY010000094.1:0-15122 GCA_045660525.1 Acutalibacteraceae bacterium
GGCTTTGATATAACTGATAAAAATATCACTCAGGGTATTTATAATTTCACCATTCCCGGCAGAATGGAAGTTCACTCAAAAAAGCCCCTGGTAATTCTTGACGGCGGACACAATGAGGGTTGTATTAAAGCTCTCTCATCAATGCTTGAGTCCTATCTCACAGGTAAAAAGATAACCCTGCTTATGTCTTTTATGAAAGATAAAGACTACACTTCGGCACTGTCTGTCATTGCTCCCTTTGCAGAAAACATGGTCTTCACCCTTACAGATCCTATACGAGGCGAATTACCCGAGGTTCTTGCAGAAAATGCAAAAGCTTACTGCAAAAATATCTTCTGTTGTCGGGACTCTTCCGAAGCTTATAACAAGGCTCTGTCACTTACAGGTGACAGCTCTGCCCTTATAGTCACAGGATCATTTTATCTTGTGAGCGAAATAAGAAATATGAAAAATTGATATTTTTTTCCTTACCTTACCTTATTCGGCAAAAAATGCATAATTTATCCCTTATGATACTACTGCTATCATAAGGGATTATTTTTTTCAGGAGGTTATTATGTCAGCCAGAATAGAATATAAGCCAAAGGAAATCCGAGTCTATCTCAGCGGTGAAATAGATCATCACAGTGCTTCTCTCATAAGAGCAAGTATAGACGATGCCATTATACATAAGCATCCGTCGCTTCTTGTGCTGGATTTTTCAGCCGTAACCTTTATGGACTCATCAGGCATCGGTCTTGTAATGGGCAGATACAAGCTTATGAAAACCGTTCAGGGCAGAATCAGGGTAGAAAATCTTTCCCCGGGTGCATATAAGGTTATGGTACTCGCCGGCCTTGAAAAGCTCGGAGAAATCAAACAAAAGGAGGTTGTTTAAATGGACATTATCAACGAAATGAGACTTACAATGGATTCACGCAGCATAAACGAGGGCTTTTCCCGAGTGGCAGTATCTGCCTTTATTGCTTGCACCGACCCGAATATCGAAGAGCTCACCGACATAAAAACTGCTGTCAGCGAAGCTGTTACCAATGCCATAGTGCACGGATATAAAGACTTCAGCGGCAAAATTTACATAACTGTCAGTATTTTTGAAAATAATATTATCAGAATAAAAGTCCGCGACAAAGGCGTTGGCATTGCCGACATCGAAAAAGCTATGGAGCCTCTGTTTACAACAGCAGGCGAAGAAAGAGCAGGTCTCGGATTTGCGGTTATGGAATCTTTTATGGATAAAGTCAGAGTTGCCTCAAGACCCGATATGGGCACAACCGTAACAATGGAAAAAAGAATATGGGGCAAGAGACTTTGAAAGTGAAAAGTTAGGAGTGAGGAGTTGCATATTAAAAACTACTCCCATTTACAAACTATCACAACTCCTAACTTCTCACTTCTAACTCCTAACTAAAAAAGGGTGGTGTTTTGTTGACCGAAATCGGCATTTCAAAAGAGGAAATGATTGAAAACAACTACGGCCTTGTTCACGCCTGCGCCAATAAATTCCGAGGCAGAGGTGTGGAATATGACGACCTTTTTCAGGCGGGCTGTATAGGACTTATAAAAGCGGCAAAAAACTTTGATGCGAGCAGAGGTTTTGCTTTTTCCACCTACGCCGTACCCGTTATCTTAGGCGAAATCAAAAGAATTTTCCGCGACGGCGGTGCTGTAAAAATCGGCAGAAGTCTGAAAGAAAAAGCAAGACACGCAATGCATATCAAAGAAGATTTGGCTGTTCAGCTGGGCAGAGAGCCTACTGTAAGTGAGCTCGCAGAAAAATTAGGCGTGGATATTTCTCAGGCGGCAGAGCTTATAACCATATCTATGCCCGTTATCTCCCTGACAGCCACAGATGAAAAAGGCACCGTACAGCTTGATATACCAACTGAAGCGCCTGAAGAAGCAATATCCGAAAAGCTCGCCCTGAAAGCTGTTGTAAACTCTCTTGAAGAAAAAGACCGACGGCTTATTGAACTTCGCTATTTCAAAGGACTGACTCAGGTCAAAACCGCCAAAGAATTGGGAATGTCTCAGGTGCAGGTTTCGCGGCGTGAAAAAGCTATATTGACATATATGCGAAAAGCCATGTCATAATACCCGAAGAATTTATATGGTAATTTCAGGAAAAATATGTTATAATGCTCTCACACAGTTTTGTGAGGTGTAAAATATGTCTAAGTTAAAATATATACTCGTCTGCATTCTGATATTGCTGAGCATCTTTTCTCTCAGCGGCTGCACTATAACGGCAAACAGCAAAAAAATGAATCTTTCAGATAATGAGATTGTTGTCAACAACTCACAAACTGATGAAAATTTATTTTTATCAACCGACAAAATCAAAAATCTGAAAAAAATCACTTCATCAGGTATGCTGGACATGTATCTTGACGAAAAAACTTTTGCAGTCTGTATTTATGACACAATATCAGGTAAAATGTGGCGCTCTCTGCCCTCGGGTACCACAAGAGAAAAAGCGGCAAACCTTATTGCTCAGGTTATCGTCAAAGGCAATGTCTATACTCTTAACTCACAAAGCGATTCTCTTGCACCGGGTTGTGCAGAATACCAAATCAAAAACAACGGACTTATCCTTTCTTATACCTTTCGCAGAGCCCTTGACAGCGGCAAAAAAATTGATATAACCGTTCCCCTTGTCTTCACCCTGACCGAAGGCAACTTATCCGTCAATATCAACCTCAAAGATATCACAGATAATTCTACAACCGATGTTTATATCAGCCGTTTATCACCCCTGCTTTATTTCGGTGCTGATTCTCAGGGTAACAAGGGAGATTATATTCTTTTACCCTCAGCTTCAGGTGTTATTCTTGACACTCACTCGGAAATAACCGATAATTTTTCTGAAATTTCACTTCCCGTTTACGGCCAGGACGTTGCCCACGGTTCAGATGTGACTGACTATGTACCTCTCGGCGTATTCGGTATGAAATCAGGCGACAGTGCTTTTGTGTGCCTTATAGATAAAGGCGATGCCATTGCAACGGTAAAAGCCTCTAAGGCTGTGAAAGATATATGTTATAACCGCGTAGGTGCCGAGTTCGAAACAACTGCATCAATCATTGACAATGATGCCTTTTATCTCAGCAAAAATTCATACAAGGGCGAAATCGCTCTCAGTTACAGATTTCTCAGCGGTAACAACGCCGACTATATAACTATGGCAGGTGCTTGCCGTGAGCTTCTTATAAGACGAGGTACTCTCACCGATAATTATACAACCAACGATGCCCCTTACCCATTTAACCTGACTCTTATTTCTAATCAGAAAGAAACCGGAACAGCAACCTCTGAAGAAGAAACAAAAGAAATGCTTTCCACACTGACAGCAAAGGGTATCGGCAACATAAGGGTTATGCTTAAAGATGACGGCAACCTCGACATATCGGAATTGTCTGATTTTGCCGCACAAAATTCCATTTCACTGTCTCTCAGTCAAAATCTCTTTTCACACAGCGGCAAAGCCGCCCTCACTCTCAGAGGCACCGAAAACTCTTTGGGTATCGGCACTGCAAAAATTAAAAAGAATGCGGATAATATAATTCGCTCTATGAGAAAAAACAGTGTCGGCGTCTGTCTTACAGACTGCGGAAGCATACTCCCCTCAGATTACGGCAGACTTAATTTTGCCGACAGAAGTAAAATGCTCACAGATATTTCTTCTCTGTGCACCGTCTTATCTTCTCACGGCAAGCTGACAATCTCGGCCGCTAATATTTATACGGTCAAATATGCCGACAGCATAATAAACATACCTTTAAGCAGCCCTCTCGAAGACAATATTTACTGTTCTGGTATACCGTTTTTCCAGGCGGTTTTGCACGGCATATGCGATTACAGCTTTACACCGATTAATTTGTGCGACGACCCCACCGCCGCCATACTCAAAGCAATGGAATACGGAGCAGTGCCTCACTATGAGTGGTACTTCAGCAGTTATGAAGATAATGACAATCTGCACTATATGAACACGCTTTCACAGGCAAGATTGGTTTATGAAAACGCAAAAAATATTTTAGGCGATTTGCGTCATCAAAGAATAACAGCCCACGAAGAAGTCAGAGAAAATGTCACCTGTACCATATACAGCGGTGGCAGCGAAATCTATGTAAATTATAACAATGAAACAATTACCGTTAACGGAATAACAATTGATCCTATGAGCTTTATCAGAGTTAACTGATATATTATGCAAAATATTCCTGATGTGAGTGCATATACAGTTTTGCACGTATAAATGAATATCCCTCACATATTCCCCACAATAAATGTTGAAAACCTTGTTAGTAAAGTTCAAAACTTTACTTAAACAAGGTTTTTTATTTCTAAAAAATATATTCGATGTTAAAAACTCGCAGTTTTTAACTTTTTCAACCCATTTTTCAACACAGGTAAGAAAAAACCTTTACAGCACATTTTTAGCTGTAAAGGTTATATCTTTACTGATTTTTTCGTTGCACAAAGCTTTTAATGCAACAACCTATGCATAAGTTGCATTTATTTCAACTCAGAGATTTTCGCATAAAAGCGCAAGTTCATCCATTGTCAGCTTTTCGGCTCTGACATTTTCATCAAGACCCGAATTTCTGAGTGCTTCAGCAACCTGTGCCTTTGACAGACCCATACCTGAGCTGATTGAATTGAGGGCTGTCTTTCTTCTCTGAGCAAACGCCGCTTTAACCATTCTGAAAAACTTTTTCTCATCGCTTACCTCTACAGCAGGGTTATCTCTGATATCAAGTCTTATTACTGTGCTGTCAACGTTTGGCGCGGGCATAAATGAACCTCTTGAAACGTTAAAAAGTTGTTTAACTTCAGCATAGTAATTTGTGCAGACGGTGATAGCTCCGCTGTCTCTTGAACCCACGGGTGTGCAGAGTCTGTCGGCTGCTTCTTTTTGTATCATAACAGTCACTGCTTTAATGGGCAGTCTGCTTTCAAGAAGCATCGTGATGACAGGTGAAGTGATATAATAAGGCAGGTTTGCGCATACTACCACATCCATACCCTGAAATTTTTCTTCAATAAGAGCTTTAAGGTCTGTCTTCATAACATCGGCATTGACAATTTCGATATTGTCAAAGTCAGCAAGGGTTTCATCAAGAATAGGCAGAAGCCTTGTATCAAGCTCAACGCAGACAACCTTTTTGGCTATCTTTGCAAGCTCCGCTGTGAGTACACCTATACCGGCACCGATTTCAATAACACCTGTATTTTCATCAGCAAGAGAATTTTCTGCCATTCTCGGACAAACCGAGGGGTTAATCAGAAAGTTTTGACCCAGAGCCTTTGAAAAGTTGAAGCCGTGTTTTTCAAGCACACTTCTGATTACGGAAATATCAGATAAATTCTGCATTTTATTAATCTCCTTTTTGATAAAAAGATAATTTTTATATAATAACATCTTGAAATATATTCCATTGTGATGTAAAATAAAAACAATAACTTTATATATTATAAACGAGGTGATTGAATATGTCAATTCTTGTTACAGGCGGTGCAGGATATATCGGTTCACATACCTGCATTGAACTTATGAACGCAGGCTATGATATCGTTGTTGTGGATAATTTTTACAACAGCAAAAAGGAATCTCTCAAGAGAATAGCTGAACTCAGCGGTAAGCAGTTCGCTTTTTATGAGTGTGACATCCGCGACAAAAAGGGTATGGACCATATCTTCAAGTCAGAAAAAATTGATGCAGTTATCCACTTTGCAGGTCTTAAGGCTGTTGGTGAAAGCTGTCAGAAGCCCATCGAATACTACGACAACAATGTTAACGGTACCCTTGCACTTTGCGAAGTTATGAAAGATAACGGCTGTAAAAAAATCGTTTTCTCATCTTCAGCAACAGTTTACGGTATGAACAATGTTTCTCCTCTTAAGGAAACAATGCCCACAGGCGGCACAACAAACCCCTACGGCACAACAAAGTTTATGATCGAAATTATCCTTGCTGACCTCTTCAAGTCAGACAATGATTGGTCAGTTTCACTTCTTCGTTACTTCAACCCCATCGGCGCTCACAAGAGCGGCCGCATCGGCGAAGACCCCAACGGTGTACCCAACAACCTTATGCCTTATATCACACAGGTTGCTATCGGCAAGAGACCTTTCCTCAGCGTTTACGGTAACGACTATGATACTCACGACGGCACAGGTGTCAGAGACTATATACACGTTGTAGACCTTGCTCTCGGTCACGTTAAGGCTCTTAACAGAGTTCTTTCAAAGAGTGGTCTTGATGTTTATAACCTCGGCACAGGTACAGGCTACAGTGTTCTTGACGTTGTTAAAGCATTTGAAAAGGCAAGCGGTGTAACTGTTGAATACAAGATTGTTGAGCGTCGTCCCGGCGACATCGCAACCTGCTATTCAGCCCCCTCTAAAGCTTATGAAGGGCTTGGCTGGAAGGCTGAAAGAGGCATTGAAGAGATGTGCGAAGACTCATGGAGATGGCAGAGCACAAACCCCGCAGGCTATCCCGACTAATAAAAATCATCGCGTTTTTGATTCTTTTTCCGCGACAGGAAAAAGAATGCCCCGCGGCGAGCAAAACAAATAAAAAAGATAAACCGAGTTGATTTAAGTCAGCTCGGTTTTTGTTATTGCTACGCAACGAAATTAAAGTGAGTAGGTTAATCCCTACCCACCTTATTTATTTGCGATATATGTCTAATGTTTTCATTGAAACTGAGCTAAAAAGGACGGGGGGGCTGACGGAAAGCACCAGAGGTGCTTTCTGAGGACGCTGTTATGGCGTCCTCTCGCCGTGCACGGCGACGTCAGCCCTCGTGCCTTTGTTTCATCAAACGTCAACAAAAGGCGAGGATAAATCCTCGCCTTAAGCTATTATTCAGTTCTGAGTGCTTCAACAGGGTCTTTCTTAGCTGCAAGTGATGAAGGTACAAGACCTGCAATGAATGTAAGACCGACACTGATACAGATAAGTGTGATTGCCACACCTACGGGAAGCTGAGCTGCTGCATATGTGTTTGTAAAGTGCTGAAGCAAGATGTTGATAGGAATTTCCAACAGCAATGTCGTCGCTATACCTATAACACCCGCGGCAAAGCCTATGGTTATAGTTTCAGCATTGAATACTCGTGATACGTCGCCCTTTGATGCACCGATTGAACGGAGAATACCGATTTCCTTTGTTCTTTCAAGAACCGAGATATAGGTAATAATACCGATCATAATTGATGAAACAACAAGTGAAATTGCAACGAATACTACAAGTACATATGTTACGATATTAATAATCTGATTAACCGATGTCAGAAGTGCACCAACGGCATCTGTGGGCTCAATCTGATATTCCTCGTGACCGTCTGCAGCAACCTGCTCATTATAGTAATCGATTATCTCGAAAAGGTCATCTTTTGTATCGAAGGTCTTTGCATAGAAATAAATAGATGTGGGCGAATCAACATCCTGATAACCGAGAGTTTCCATTGTCTGATCGTATGAGCATTTTGCATTCATACTGTCAATATATGCCTGCTTGATGGCGATTACCTGCTCATCGTTGAGATAACCCTCAACAAGCTTTTTCTGAAGCTCTGTAAGATTACCAAGGTCAAAGCCTGATGTAAGTGTGCTCGTAAGCATACTTGTGATATCCATTTCACCGATATCAAATTCACCGAGAAGACTCATAAAGGGTTCAAGGTCAAGATATTTAAGATCAATCTGGCTGAGGTCAATATCTTTGATATCAAAGTCGTTGATTGAGTAGTTTACAAACTCAAGACCTGTCAATACATCTTTGTCAGGATTTGCAAGCTGTTCCTGAACAACCTGAGAATTTTTAGCTGCCTCAAGAACATATTCCTTAAGCTCAGAGGTGTACCCGATGTAACCTGTACCAACAGCAAGAAGATTGTCGTCTCTGGGTCTGATGATACCAACAATTTCAAGATCGAGGCCGTTGTCTATTACTTTCTTTAAGTAATCTGCATCATCTCTCTTATCTTTCCAAAGGCCTGTTTTCTTATCTTTAACCATATAGTCGCTGTTAAGAACAAGCTTGAATTTGATATTGCAGATATCTTCATATGAATATACTTCGTCAATTGACTGATACATACCGTCACCTGAAAGAGATGACATAATGTCGTTGGTGAACTGACTCTGATCACGAAGACCGAGACCGTAAAGAATAAGCTCATTGATTTCGTTGTTTATATCAGCTACAAGCACGATTTCATTCTTTTCTGTGGGGAACTTGCCGTATACAAGAGTATACTGTGTATCCATAAGCTCTTCGCCGCCTACAACTTCATCCCACACGCTGAAGCCTGTGCCGATAAAGCCTTCCATAAGGCTGAGCATTTCACCTGCACCCATAGAGTCAAGGAGTGTGCTGGGATTAACCTGCTTGATGCCATTGTTTGTGTCAGCTCTGTAAATATTGATAGGAGCTGTATATCTATACTGAATATCATTACAGGTTTCATCAAAAGCTTCCTGATTGTCTTCAATATATTTTTTGAATGACTTAAGGTTATTTTCATTTGATTTCGCAATGAAATTATTAACCATATCTGCAACCATTTCATTGACATAAATCTTCTCTCTGTCGTGGTCAAGATCAGCAAGGGTCATGCCGAGACCTGTCATAGTATTCATCATACTTTCTACATCGAGAGATTCCTGCTCAATGGTTACGGGCATAGCCATAAGGGTATCATTCTGCATTTTATCAACATAGTTCTGAATACCTGTTGAAAGTGCCATTACAAGTGCGATACCGATAATACCGATAGAACCCGCGAAAGCGGTGAGTATTGTTCTGCCCTTCTTTGTACCGAGGTTACGAAGGCTCAGACCGAAAGCAGTTGTAAAACTCATTGAGGGCTTCTTACCTTTTTTGAGCTCCTCTTCCGCCTTTGACTTTTCGCTTTCTCTGTCAGCATCTTCAGGGTTGAAAGGATTGCTGTCGTCTATGATTTTACCGTCTTTGCACTTGATGATTCTGTTTGAATATTCATAAGCAAGTTCAGGGTTATGAGTAACCATAATGATAAGCTTATCTTTTGAAATTTCTTTCAGAAGCTCCATAATCTGAACGCTTGTTTCACTATCGAGAGCACCTGTGGGCTCATCGGCAAGAATAATGTCGGGATTATTGATAAGTGCACGGGCAATAGCAACTCTCTGCACCTGACCGCCTGACATCTGATTAGGTCTTTTATTAAGATGATTTCCGAGACCTACCTGCACAAGAGCAGCAACAGCTCTTTCTCTTCTTTCTTTTTTTGTTACGCCTGAAAGAGTGAGAGCGAGCTCAACATTGGCAAGAATGCTCTGGTGAGGGATAAGATTATAGTTTTGGAAAACAAAACCAATTGAATGGTTTCTGTAAGTATCCCAATTTTCATCGCTGAATGTCTTGGTTGATTTGCCGTTGATGATAAGGTCACCGTCTGTATAAATATCAAGACCGCCGATAATATTGAGCATAGTTGTCTTACCGCAGCCTGAGGGACCGAGAATAGAAACAAATTCACTTTCTCTGAAGTTGATATTTACATCACTCAATGCTCTTACGGTGGTGTCGCCTGTAATGTAATCTTTACAAATATCTTTTAATATCAGCATTGTTTACACCTCCTGAGTTATGTGCTTTTTAATGTTTTTAAGGTTAACGAGTCTTCTTTTAAGGAAACGGTTTATTCTTACTCGTTCCTTAATATAAATAAGCTCTACGACAACCAGCAATATTATAAAAATGTATATTCCTATGCCGTCAAACTTGCTTTGAGGTTCATATATGATAGTGGGCATATATTCCTCTTTTTCATTTTCTTCAACTATAGGTCTTTCTCTGAAAAACAGCTTATATATCCATTCAACTGTTTCATCCACTGTCATATTATTAAGATCTTCACCGATACCGCCCACAAAGCTTGCAACCATCGGATTGTCGCCTGCGGCACCCATAAGAGAACCGAGTATATCAGCTTCGGGATCTTTCATTATCTGCGCAATATATCTCATAAGAGAAACCATTATAGCGGTCTGGTCTGCCTTTATGTATGTTATATCTGCAAACTCACTGCCAACGGTTCTCTTACTCTTAACGGTAACAGCCTGACCCATCTTTGCATATTCGTTGATATCAAAGTCGCTGAGGTCTATACCGAATTCATTGTCCTTAAGCATATCGCCGAGGATTTTTTCAAGGTCGATATCAACAATACCTGACATATCCAGCATATCCTCCATACCAAGTTCTTTAAGAATAACAGTAAAAGGATAAATGAGGTTTTCAATGCAGATTTCAATACCGCCGCCGTTTATGAAATAAAGCAGGTTAGGAAGAATCTCAGTGATTGTATAAACAGGCTTATCAAGCACCCTGTCAATAACAGATGTAATAGCTTCCGCTAAAACCTTGGTACCCTTACCTTTGTTTGACGCCTTTTTATATTCTTCATATGTCGGTATACTGTCGCTGTCGCAACCGAATGCCTCAAGAAGAGGAATAACCGCTGTATTATAACCGTTGCTGCCGTATACATCAATGCAGCCGAGAAGCTCAATTTTATCTTCGCAAAGAAGCATTGCAATGATATCTTCCATAGGACGAAGAGCCGCACACACAGCCTTTATAAAGCCCTCTTTATCGCCGTTTTTAAAGCCCCATGTAAGAGTGTTGACATTGACTTTATTCCAGGATGAAGCTCTTGAAAGAGCATATCTTGTGTTTGAGAAACGCACTTCTGTGAGTTCATTTGCAAGAGCTGCAGGGGTAATATCAAGACCCGCTATAGCTCCGATTGCCTGTAATTCTTCACCTGAAAGCATACCGTAAATCTCACATACGAGAGTGCTGACAAGTTTGTTTGAATATATCTCGGGAGCAAGGGCTTCTCTGATTGTCTTATATTCGCCGCCCTCAGCAACAACCTGGTCGAGAAGCTCATCAATGCCGTCAACCACTCTCTGGAATTTATCTTTGGAGAGATTTGTTGTATAGCTTACGCTGATTGCTTCAAAAGCTGTAAAGCTCCATTTATAGTCGTTTATATCTCCCTTATCGTCGTTGAGAAGTCTGACTACAAGCTCAATAATGTCATTGGTATCTTTAACCATTAAATTATCGATGATTTTTGCCGCTTCGGCAGTGTCCTCACCAAGAAAATCTTTAACGGCAGCCTTATTGATTTTAGCAGTATCTATAAGCCATCTCATAAGCACTGTGAATGTTGCAGCCTTATCACTGACAACTTCACCGCTGTCGCTGACGGTTCCGCAAGAAACAAGCTCCTGAAGATTTATTTCAGCTATTTCAAGACCCGTTGCACCGAGAATATCGTTGAAATTAAGTGTGAAATTCTGAGTAAAGGATTCACTGTCCTGAATGAATGAAAGAATTGTTTCAACCTTGATAAAAGTTGAAATGCTGAAAAGCTGAAGCTTAAGAGGCTCAATAAGAGTGGCAACAGCTTTGTCGAGTCCGCCCTCTTCAAGGAAATATGCAATACCCGGGAGTATATCTGTCAGCACATCACAGGGAGCATCGAGCGCTCTTTCAACAAGCAGGAAAACATCACCGATGATATTTTCAAGCATAGAGTTTTTATTTTCTTTAGCCTCGGCATAAAAAACAGCACTGTCTGTTATGCTTTCACAGCCGAGAGATTTGAGTGTGGGGATAATGGCTGTTTCATAACCCTTTGCACCCTCAAAGCCGATAATGGCATTGATTGAATATCTGCCGCCGCAAAGCAGAGCATAAAGCAGATTATTGAAAGGAGCCATCACCGATGCAGCTGCCTTAATAAAGCTTTCCTTGTTTTTTACGCCCCATGAAGCTTTGGCTAAGTCAACCTCGCTCCATTTATCAAAGCCCGCAAGCTTTTCCTGAACCTCAGGATACGCACTCAGGTGTGATGCTACACCTTTGGTTGAAACATCAAGGCCGAGAGAAGATATGCTTTCAGCATTTTCTTCAATTGCAGAATATATACCCACTGCAAGTGATGATAAAACTTCATCGGTATAAATCTGAGGTAAAACCATATCTTTAAGAGAACCCTCTTCTGTGGTTTCTGCAACAGTTTCTATAAGTATATCAATTTTGCCGATAGTTGCTGATATCTGCTCTTTGGTAACACCATCCGGATAGGTCACAGCCAAAGCACAAGGCACAAAGCTGAGCACCACCAAAAGAATAACCGTCAACAAGCTGATGACTTTTCTTCCTTTTTTCATCATAATTATGTAATCCACCTTTTCCTTATTAATCCGCAATTTCACTGAAACTGTTTGAGATGTCTGATATCTTTTTTATAATTCTCAGAAGCTCATCCACATCCTCTTCACCAAGCTGTTCTATAAGCACCAGTGCATTTCTTATAGCTTCTTCACGGTAACGAAGATATTGCATTGCGCCCTCACTTGTAAGAATAATGGTTGATGTTCTTCTGTCATTTTCATTCTGTATTTTTTTGACAAAGCCTTTCGCCTCAAGTGTTTTAACCAAAGCCGAAAGTCTTGCAGGTGTAAAATCAAAATACTGAGTTATTTCTCTTGCAGTACCCTGACCGCCGAGACTGTTGAGTATTGACATAAGCATATTTTCGCCCTTGAGAGAAAACTTAAGCTTTTCAAAAAGTGCTTCTATGTTGATGCTGTCAAAGGTTTCAAGAACCTGTTCAATCAAGCGTTCGTTATCTGCCATATATACTCACCTCGCTTAAAAATTCGCACTATACACCATTATAGTTAACAGTGTGTACAAATATACCATATACCATTTTGCAAGTCAATAGATAAACTATTAACTCTGAGCCTATTGCACAAAAACAATATTTTATTTTTATTGGAAATGCTTAAACAATATGTTAATTTTATATAATTCAAAACAGTCTGTTTTATATATTACGACGGCTAACCTAAAAAAAGCTTAAAAAATATTAACAGTGTTAATATTGTTAAATAATCCGATGTTTTTGCGTAACATTATTGACAAAATCTTTCAGGTGAGCTATAATTCCAAAAGAATGTTAGCTTGCTAACAGTTCGCAACCTAACAATATAGACAGGAGGTATATATGCAACGCAAATTAGGTTTTGAAATTCATCGCTCATCAAGGCTCGTTAAAAGATTTATGGATAACGATGCCACAAAGCTTTATGTTGATAAAATGACAGGTACCCATGGTTGGGCAATCGGATTTTTCTATCACAACCGCAACAAAGATATTTTTCAAAAAGACTTTGAGCAGGAATTCAATATCCGCCGTTCAACAGCAAGCAATATTCTTGCCCTGATGGAAAAAAACGGACTTATCACACGAGAAAGCGTTTCGTATGATGCAAGACTGAAAAAAATTGTTTTGACTCAGAAAGCAATCGAAATTCATAATATTGTTGAAAAGGCTTTTGAAAACCTGGAAGATATCATTCAGAAAGATATCAGCGCCGAAGAGCTTGAAGTGTTTTACACTGTTCTTGACAAAATAAACAGCAATTTAGAAAGGAATGATGCAGACAATGATTAAACGACTCAGCAAATGCATAAGAGAATATAAACTCCCGTCGATACTTGCCCCTATCTTTATTTCACTGGAAGTTATTCTCGAAGTTTTCATACCGCTTATTATGGGTAAGCTTATGGACAACGGAATAGAAAAAGGTGATATTTCCTATGTTCTCAAGACGGGAGTGCTGCTTGTGGCGCTGTGCTCACTCAGCCTTCTCAGCGGCGTTGCTTCAGGTACTGCTGCCGCAAAAGCGAGCTCAGGCTTTGCAAAAAATCTCAGACACGATATGTATCACAATGTGCAGAATTTCTCTTTTGCAAGCATTGATAAATTTTCAACCTCAGGTCTTGTTACAAGACTTACCACCGACGTTACCAACCTGCAGAACTCATATCAGATGATTATCAGAATAGCAGTGCGTTCACCTGCAATGCTGATTTTTTCACTGACTATGGCATTGAGTATAAACGCAAAAATCAGCATGATTTTCCTTTGTGTTATTCCCATACTCGCATTGGGTCTCGGTCTTATTATTTCCAAGGCTCATCCTATTTTCAAAAGAGTATTCAAAACCTACGATAAGCTTAACAATGTTGTCAACGAAAATCTTCACGGTATAAGAGTTGTCAAGTCATTTGTCAGAGAAGACGAAGAAGAAAAGAAGTTCAAAGGCGTTTCAGGCACAATCTTCTCCGACACCAAAAAAGCCGAGGGATTTTTGGCCTTCAATGCTCCCCTTATGCAATTCAGCTCATATCTTTGTATGCTTCTCATTGCCTGGTTCGGTGCAAAGCTCATCATCGGTTCAAACTCCGTAGATATGACAACAGGCGACCTTTTCTCAGTTATCACCTATACAATGCAGATTCTTTCCACTCTTATGATGCTTTCAATGATATTTGTTATGCTTACTATGTCAAAAGCTTCAGGCGAAAGAGTTTGCGAAGTGCTAAACGAAGTCACAGACCTGCACAACCCCGAAAATCCCGTTATGGCTGTTAAAGACGGCAGTATAATCTTTGACAATGTAGGCTTCAGCTATTCAAAGAATAAAGATAACCTCTGCCTTAAAAATGTAAATCTCTCCATTAAATCAGGTGAAACTGTGGGCATTATCGGCTCAACGGGTTCATCGAAAACATCCTTCGTGCAGCTTATCCCCCGCCTTTACGATACAACGGAAGGCTCGGTAAAAGTCGGCGGTGTTGATGTAAGAGAATATGACCTTGACACTCTCAGAAACGAGGTTGCCATGGTACTGCAGAAGAATGTGCTTTTCTCAGGTACTATCAAAGATAATCTGCGTTGGGGCAACGAAAACGCCACAGACGAAGAAATGATTGAAGCTTGCAAACTCGCTCAGGCTCACCCCTTTATCAGTGAAATGCCCGATGGCTATGACACATATATCGAGCAGGGCGGTACCAACGTATCAGGTGGTCAGAAGCAAAGAATATGCATTGCCCGTTCATTGCTGAAAAAGCCCAAGATTCTCATTCTCGACGACTCAACAAGTGCAGTCGACACCAAAACCGATACCCTTATCAGAATGGCATTCAAGCAGTACATTCCCGAAACCACAAAAATTATTATCGCCCAGAGAAT
>JAZRDY010000095.1:0-2180 GCA_045660525.1 Acutalibacteraceae bacterium
AAAGCCTCCCATTTTTTCTCCTCCTTGTAATTTAAAATAACGGGTGTAATGCAAAGTGCAAAAAACACACAGTAAAAGGGTACAGTTGTCATATCAAAGGCTGCATATCTGATATCGGGGAAATATCTGAAGCCGAAAGTAGAAAGTATTGAGCCTGCAATAAGAAACAATCCGCAGAAAGCAAACCATATAAGAGCATATTTATCTCTTTCCTGAAAATTGTAAATAGAAAAAGCTGTTCTTCCTTTTAGTCCGTAGCCTCGGCTTTTCATACTGTCAGCAGTTTCAATGGCATTTTCAAGTGACCAGGTTATCATAATTGAAAAAATATGTATTGCAGTTTTAGTTCTCCCAAAAATACTGCCGTTTGAAACATCTCTGCCGATACTTCTTTGTGCATCGGTAACAGTCATCATCTGCGATTTGAATTTAGGCACAAAACGAAGGGACATACTGAGTATAAGTGATAAAGCAGGTATCACCTTGCCGAAAAGATAGATGAATTTATCCGTAGTCATAACACGGCTGAAGGATGAAAACCAGATAATAAGCGTAATTATCATTGCTCCTGCCGATAAACCGTAAAGAATACTTTCAAGGGTAAGAGGATTACCGTTAGAAAAATAAAGCAGAATTGTTTTACCCTCATGGTTAAAGGCAGGGTTTACAAATGCAGTAACAATCACCATCGGCAGACAGTATTTAAAAAGAAACAAAACACTTTTCTTGCCGTTGATGCTTACTGCGTAAGCTACGGCACAGCACAACGAAATTACCTGTGCCAACGGATGAGTCAGCACAAGTGAAAAGCCGATTACCAATGAAAAATATGTAAGATTTATAAAAGGATGATAATCTGAAAAACTGTCACGCATAATAATTCCGTCCAAATGTCATTATTGAGTGCCTGCTAACCAATCACAGCCTACATCTCTGCCAAGGTCACAGGTGTATCTCCATTCGACCTTTTCTCCGTCTTTGAGCTGATAACGTGAGCAACCGTAATTAGGATACCAGCCGTCAACGGCATACATCCAACCCGAAAGTGCACCGCAATCGAATTCATAAAGGTTGTGAATTCCTTCAACATAGGCACTGTTATAAACAGGTGTCCATGAGGCTTCCATATGAATACCGTTTTCCTTGCATACTCTCTGAAGTACATCATAAACAGATTCACCTTCATAGAAGGTGACAGTTGTGGGAGAAAGAATCACACCGTCTGAAGGAACAAGCTCACGCTTATCAGGGTCTAAATTGGGAAGATTATTGAGGATGGTTGAGCATTCAATCGAAAAAGTACAGCTATAAGCTTTACCCTCATTAACCTGCTGTTCTTCAGGCTCAACAGGGATAGGCTTGCCCTCCGGTACAGGGTCAGTATCGTATTTATCCTTCATCGTGCTTTTTCCGTCGGAATATACTCGGTTGTCTTCGCTATTTTCATCAGAAAGATAACAGTCATTACTACTCTGAGACTGACTGTTGTCTTTTACTGCAGTTGTATTTTCAGTGTAAATCGAGCCGCTGTTGTTGTTTGAATCAGAAAGATAATCATCGCCCTGTACGGGAGAAGAATTATTCTGTGCAGTACTGCTTGTATCCTGCTGTGATGTTATAACAGATTCTGTAGCCTCTGCATCATCGGGAAGAATAACAAAGTCAGCTACTATTTTATTTACAGAAATATTCAGTATGCTTGTTTTGCTTCCAGTTAATGAAACCGAATAAACTGCAAAGCCGTCTTTGTATGCAGTAGCCCCCTGTGAACTCCATTTTTCATCAAGATGAATTGATAAAAGGACGGGGAAGCCGAAATCTTCTGTTTCGGTTAATTTTACATTCAGACCGTCAGTGGTTTTACTTAAAGCTACAGCTAAATTTATATCCTTGGCATCTGTTATGTCACTGCCGAAAACAGTCCATTCATATTTTACTGAGTCAGAATTACCCTCAAAAACAGCAATGGCATTTTCATTTTTTATCTTTTCAATCACAGACTTTTCAACAACACCGTTTTCAGGAATTGCTATAGGCTCGTTGAGATTCACCTGCGAAAAATTACCGCTGCAACCGCAAAGGCATATAATCAATATAAAAACAAGACTTAAGCTTATAATTCTTTTCATTTTATTCACCTGCCACAATTTTTCCGTTTTTAACCTTTAATGTACCTGTTG
>JAZRDY010000096.1:0-25402 GCA_045660525.1 Acutalibacteraceae bacterium
TAATACTAAACATAAGATTTGTAAACAGGAATGGTGACGATTTATGAAAAGAATAGTAACAATTCAGGATATTTCTTGCGTGGGTAAGTGTTCACTTACTGTTGCGCTTCCCATTATTTCAGCTATGGGTGTAGAAACTGCGATTATTCCCACAGCAGTGCTTTCAACTCACACTATGTTCAAAAACTTTACAGTTAAACATTTGACTGATCAGATTGAGCCTATCACAAAGCATTGGAAGGATGAAGAAATCGGTTTTGATGCTCTTTACACAGGTTATCTTGGTTCATTTGAGCAGATTGATCTTATGAAAAAGATGTTTGAAGATTTCAAAACAGAAAGCAACATTACTTTTGTTGACCCTGCTATGGGTGATAACGGTAAGCTTTATCCTGCATTTGATGAGGCTTTTGCAAAGCATATGGCTACTCTTTGTGCTGTAGCGGATATAATTGTGCCCAATGTAACAGAGGCTTGTTTTATGACAGGTGCCGAGTATAAAGAAGAGTATGACGAGGCGTACATAAAAGAGCTTCTCACCAAGCTCAGTGATTTAGGGGCTAAGATTTCAATTCTCACAGGTGTATCTTTTGAAAAAGGCAAGACCGGTGTTATGGGTTACGACAAAGAGAATGATGAAATTTTCTATTTCAGCCACGACAAGCTCGCATCAAGCTATCACGGCACAGGCGATATCTTCTCAAGCACTTGCGTGGGTGCTTTGATGAATGGTTATAATTGGAAAGAAGCAGTGCAGATTGCGGCTAAGTATACTGCTGAGTGTATCAGACTTACAATGGAAGACGGCAAGCTTCAGTGGTACGGTGTACATTTTGAGCAGGCAATGCCCTACCTTATGAAACTCATCGAGAAATAACGACAGCGCGTTTTGGTCACTTTTGGGCGCTAGCAAAAATGACGCCTCCGCGACGAGCCGTGGGGTGCGAGGCGAAGCCCTGCTACCAAAATTAATCAATCATATTGGGACGCGGGTAAAGCTCGCGTCTCTTTTTATGTTTATACCGCCGAGAAACTCCCTCAGTCAAATGACGAGCATTTGACAGCTCCCTCAAAGAGGGAGCCAAGCTTATGTTGGCTAAACCTCTCATACTAAGGTAAGTGGATTTATCAAAGGCAGATGGTACAAACAAAAATGACACTCCGTAAGGAGTGTCATTTAATTATTATTTCTTAAACATGCTGAGGATAAGATCGAGAAGCGATCTGAACCAATCAAGGATTTTATCGAAGAAGTTATCTTTTATCTCTTCGTCAGGAGTCACCTCTGGAGCCTCTCCCTGAACGTTTTCTTCAACGATTATATAAATGCTGAAATGGTCGGTATCAAATACCATATGACTGCCCTGACGGTATGCATTCATATCGGTAAGAGTTCCGTCGTCGTTCACGCGGTAAACCTTATAATCACCGTCTTTTGACCAATCAAGAGGAAGCTTAACCTTTACTGTGCCGTCAGGCTGAACGTGTACACCATCTTTGTTTTTGAGGTTAATATCAAAAACTTTGAGAATTTCAAAGTTACCCTCGAGGTTTTCTGAAACTGTGTTTTCAACAAGAATATAGTTATCGCTGTTTTTCTCAAATTCGTCAACTTCAAATTTTGTGTCGGGATTTATAGGCTCAACAATTTCAACGTTACCCTCAGATGTGGTTTCAAGGTCTTCGGTTTCAAGCTCGTCACAGTGTATACACTTACGCCAGCGGATCATCTGGTCGTAGTCGTATGTCCATTCACCCTTGAAAAAATGAGTGAGCTCATAGTTGATGCCATTTCCTTTTGCATAGGTTTCAGCCGTTGAACCCTCGTGACAGTAGATTGTTGCTACCACTATCGGCTCATCCAGACCAGTCAGAGTTTCAGAAAAGAGCTTAGCAAATTCCTCGCCTTCATAAGCTTTTATAAGTGACATTCCTCTTTCAACAAAAAGATTATGGATAGCCTCAATCCAAGCATCTATTTTATCATTTTCTACATATACTTCAGTTTTTGCGAAATCTGACATTTCAACATTCATGCCCTCGATATATATTTCTCTTAAACAAGGAGCATGCTCAAATGTACTGCCGCCTATTTTTTTGACGCCGTCTGAGATTGTAATTTTCGTCAGTGACATACACTGTTCAAAAGAATAATCCTGAATGTATTCGACCGTTGAAGGTATGGTAATCTCTTTCAATGAAATCGGCATGTAAAAAGATTGACAAGATGTAAGGGCCTCGGAAAATACAATTTCAGTCAACGAAACAACATCAACGAATGCCTGATTATGAATTTCTTTTACTGTCTTCGGCATAACATATTTATTTGTCTTACATGTAGCCGGAAAATACATCAATTTTGTTTTATCTTTATCAAACAAAACACCGGATTCGTCAGTCGAATAATGTTTGTTGTTTTCATCAACAACTATCTTTTCAATAGTATAATTTTCTACAAAAATATACTCATTTATATAGCTGACAGAAGCAGGGATATAAATATATTTTAAATTATGTGCATCTTCAAATGTATTACCATCAATATATTTTATGCCCTCTGATATTGTTACAGAAACAACACTCTGGTTATAACAAAATCCATCGTCGTTTAATCCCGATACAACCATATCATTTAAAACCGCCGGCACAATGACATCTGCATCCGTTCCTATATACTTGGTAATCTCAACAGTGCCGTCGTCCAGCACCCGATAATTATAATCACCGTATGTTTCTGCACTTGCCATCATACCCACTGCCAAGCACAGCATAACTACTGCCACTATGAGCATCAGGCTTTTCATCAATTTCTTTTTCATTTGAATTTCCTCCTTTGGATTTGTAGATTAACTATACCATTATTTACCGTAAAAAGCAATAGCTTGGTTTGTCTATAGGGTTCTCGGGCGGGATGAAACTTTCCGTAAATGCAAAAGCTCGTCGCGTACCAACAAAAAAGTAGCAGACCGAAATCTGCTACTTGAATATTTTGTATCGCTCGCCGCGGGGCGTCACTTTTGCTGGCGCCCAAAAGTGACCAAAACGCGCTGTTATTTTGCGGTTACGGGTTCTTTTGCTTTTGATAGTGCATCAGCAATAATCTCGCTGCCATCGGCTACTTTCTTTGTGCTTGTCTTTTTTGCGTTGTCCATAACCTTCTTATAGGGCATAAGCATACCCTCGGTCATTTTGTTGCCCATCTTTGACTTGATCTTTTCGCTTGAAAGCAGTGCACCTACAAGGTACATTGCCACGAGTCTTCCCTTGTGCTTCTGAGGGAAGTCGTACTGACCGTGTGATTTATAGAATTTGTGGTCGGCTTTCATCATACCCTGCATTGTATAAATAAGGTCGCGGAAAATCTTCATACCGCCAACACCGTAGAAGTTTGAGGGTTGTACATATTTATTTTTAAGAGCATAAACCAGTGTGTCAGCCATACGGTCAATTGACATATCGGCATCAAGCTCGTCTGATGCAATGCCTGCAAGGAAGTTGCCGCCAACTTCAGCTCTGCCCTCGAGAATCATTCTCAGGTTCATTTCTTTTGAGTATTCGCCTGAAATAAGATAAGCTACGGGCATACCCATTGTAACTGTTCTGTGGCCGTTGCAGAACTGTCTGTCGTCATACATCTTGAAGAGCGCACCCATTGAGTGGTCTTTGATTGTGAATGCATAAACAATAGCATCTGCTGCCTGGATTTCATTTCTGAGGAAAGCATCGAAACCGTCTTTATATACGCAGGTACCGTCAACTGCGCAATTGAAACAGCCGAGACAGCCACCCTTGAAGGGGTACTCTGCAATGTTGACAACTCTTGAGTTCATAGGAAGAACGGCTCTGAAACGTTCAATCATCTTGCCGAGCTGTGAGTTTTCATCTTTGAGGTCAGCAACTATAACGATATCACCATTGGCTTTTTCGGTTGATGTTTCGGGAATTGTAATTTCACTCAGAGGTTTAATTTCAGTTTCGGGAATGATAGGCTCGCTGTGGTCGTTTTCCTTGCTCCAAAGGATATACTTGAAAAATTCAAAAGCATCTTTCTGACCTTTTTCGGTTGTAAGATCATCCATATCAGCTGAAAGACCTTTGATGAACTTCATACCCATATCCTGACAGTTGTCTTCAATATATCTGTGAGCTGTGATATCCCAGAAGTGCTTTGAGGTTGTAATCTGTGTTGCGAATTTACCTGCAACATCCACATTGTTTTCTTTCATAAGCTCGATGAAAGAGTGAAGCTGACAAGGAGCAATGAAAGTATAAACGGGATATGAGAAAACGATAAGATCAGCTTCTTCAAGGGTTTTCTTTGATGCGGTGAAATCTCTCTGAATCTTTTTTATCTGCTGACCTGCGTGAATAACACTGAAATCGTGCTCGGGGAATTTGAGGGCGAGATAGTTGAGAGTCTGAAGTGTGACACTGTATTTGCCCTTGGGACTTCCGTTTACAATAAGAATCTTCATATTTTTCACATTCCTTTTATAATAATTTTTAATTTTTATCGCTAAATGCTATGATAACATAAAAAAGTAACAAGGTCAAGGCAAAGACTGAAAAAGCGACTTTGTGATTAAATATGAAAGTTTTCATTGTAAAAAATATGCTTATGTGTTATCATAGAGAAAGCGAAAGCCTATTACAAAATTCGGGAGGAAAATATGAATACCATCGAAAAGAAAAAAACATCCGGTTTTAGAATGTGGACTCTTATCTGGGGGCTCGGACTCGCCGGACAAATCTGCTGGAATATGGAAAACCAGTGGTTCAATACCTTCGTTTACACAAAAATTGCAAAAGATCCGTCTATTATTACAGGTATGCTTATCTGCAGTGCTATGGCAACAACCTTTGCAACATTCTTCTTTGGCACTTGGGCTGACAGAACAGGTAAACGCCGTACTTTTATCAGCATAGGTTACATACTCTGGGGTATCTTTACTATAGGTTTTGGCCTGACAGAGTTTATCAGCAAGGATATGTATCTGCTTGCAGGTATCACTGTAGTGCTTTCTGACACAATAATGAGCTTCTTTGGCTCTATGGGTAATGATGCAGGTTTCAACACCTGGACAACGGATATTCTGACAGATAAAAACCGCGGTCAGATAGGTGCCGCTCTTGCAACTCAGCCTGTACTCGGTACTATTCTCGGTACCGTTGTGGGTGGTTTGCTTGTTGGTGAAGACAACAACTATATGTGCCTGTTTGTTACAATGGGTGTCTTCGTAATCTTCTTTGGATTTATCTCGCTGATTTTTCTTAATAAAAACGATGATGTTGAACCGTCAGTCAGAGGTACATTTATTCAGCAGTTTCTGAGTGTGTTCAACTTCAAGAAGTTCTTTCAGCTTAAAGAACTTGTGTGGGTGAATATCGCCGTTGCAGTGTTCTTTATCGGTTTCAATGTTTACTTCGCATACATGGGCAACTATATTATCTATTATCTCGGTTACACTGCTGATATGATGGGTATCATCGAAGCAGTACCCCTTGTGTTGTCAATGACAATGGCGATTCCCGCGTCAATGCTTATTAATAAAAATAAGCACGTGGCTGTTTCAATTGCTGCTGTTGTTGCAAGCATCGTCGGTCTTCTTATTATTTATCCTATAACTCCTGATATGGTCGACAATACCAAGATTTTTGATCTGCGACTCTGGCTTGGTATCTTCTTTGTGGGTGTAGGATATGTTACCATTCTTCAGACTACAAAGGTCTGGACAAAGCAACTTTATCCTCAGGACAGCAAAGGTCAGTTTGAGGGTATATGGATTCTCTTCTTCGTGCTTATTCCTATGATCGGCGGTTCATTTATTGGTGAAGCTGTTGTAAAAACAAGCGGTGAAAGCATACTCAATGAAGTCAGCGGTCAGATGGAATATATCCCCAACGGAAACATTTTCCTTGTGGGTGCAATTCTCTCGGCTCTTTGTATTATCCCTGTGCTGATTACAAGAAAGTATAACAAAGAAAGACTCTCAAATAAAGCCTGAAAAACAACAACCCCCGAAAAAAAATCGGGGGTTTGATTTTACTCTTTATGATTGCAGTTTGATAAAAAAGCTTCGTGTAATGATAAAACCAATTTTACAATGTCGTTTATAGGTTCACGTTCTTCTTGGTTTATCCAGTTTTTAAACATCTGATAGTATCCGGCTGTTATAAATGAAGCGATGTAGCTTTTTTCTGCTTCTGTATAACATTTGAGGTTTTCGTCTATAAGATTGTTAAGCGCCGGAAGATTGAAAAGCTTTTTATGGAAATCACCGCTGACGTTTTTATTGATAATCAGTCTTGCTATTTCTATGTTGTTTTCAAGATAAAGGCAAATAGTTACAAGGCTACCGCCGAGGGAGTGACATTTCTGAAGCTCTTGCTCGACGAGTAACAGCATTTCATTTTCTATTTCTTCCAAAAGATCTGACGGGCTGCTGTAATATTTATAGAAGGTAGAACGGTTTATTCCTGCGTTTTCGCATAAAACACGGACGTGTATTTTATCAAGAGGAGTGGTTTTAAACATTTCAAGAAAGGCTTCTTTTAAAAGGCGTTTTGTCAGTGTGATTCTTTGGTTTTCTTTAGCTTTCATAATAACACCTCTGTTGATTTTTTTGCGGAACAACAATTTTATTAAAATTGTTGTCTTGGTAACAAAAACAAGGGAACAATTGTTTTAAATCCGACACGTGTATATTATACTACAAATGACGAAAAAAGTCAAGGAACAAAATAGACTTGATTATTGCGCCTAAGTGGATTATAATAATCAAAAAGGAGTTGATATTATGGCAAAGTTCTGTTGCGAGCAGTGTGCTTATTATGATTATGACGAAGAGTATGATGAGTATTTCTGCACTGTGAATCTTGATGAAGATGAAATGGAAAAATATATGAGCGGCAATACGGACTCATGTCATTATTTCACTCTTTATGATGAATATAAGGTAGTAAGAAAACAAAACTGAGGCAGGAGAAAATTATGCAGTCACTTAGATATTTGTATAAAATAGGCAGAGGTCCCTCGTCTTCTCATACAATGGGTCCCGATAAAGCCGCAAAATATTTCAAAAACGCCTATACTGATGCTGATAGCTATAAGGTTATTCTTTACGGTTCGCTTTCGAGTACGGGTAAAGGACACAAAACCGATGAAGCTATTCTTGATGTTTTTGAGGGCAGTGATATTGAACTCATCTTCGGCAGCGGAGAAACCGAAGGCTTACCCCACGAAAACACAATGGAGTTTTTCGCCTATAAAAACGGCACAGAAATTGCTCACGAGCGCATTATGAGTGTTGGTGGAGGTAGAATTGTTGTCGAAGGCAGACCCGAGCTTGACGGTGAAGATGTTTATGATTTACGTACATTCGGTCAGATTGCAGACTATTGCAGTACTCATAACATCAGACTTTGGGAGTATGTTGAAAAATGTGAGGGCAAGGAAATCTGGCCTTATCTTCACGATATATGGAAAACAATGAAAAATGCTGTTAACGAAGGACTTTCAACAAGAGGTGTGCTTGACGGCGGTCTGAACGTAGAGAGAAAGGCGCAGTACCTTTATAATCAGTCACATATCGATGAAAGCGATATTACAAAAGAAAACAGACTTGTTTGCGCCTATGCATTCGCTGTCAGTGAACAGAATGCGGGCGGTGGTGTTATTGTAACAGCACCTACTTGCGGTGCTTGTGCGGTGCTTCCCAGTGTGCTTAAATATATGCAGGATAAAAAAGGTTTCAGCGACGACGATGTCTGCAAGGCTCTGGCTGTTGGCGGACTTGTGGGCAACCTTGTTAAGACTAATGCGTCAATCAGCGGTGCCGAGTGCGGTTGTCAGGCGGAAATCGGCACAGCCTGCTCAATGGCGGCAGCTGCGCTTTGTGAGCTTTTTCATATGGGCATCGGTCAGATTGAGTACGCTGCCGAGGTTGCTATGGAGCATATGTTGGGTTTGACTTGCGATCCTGTCTGCGGGTTGGTGCAGATTCCTTGTATTGAGAGAAATGCCGTTGCAGCTATGAGAGCAATTAACGCTCTGTCACTTGCGAATTTCCTTTCAACTACGAGAAAGATAAGCTTTGATACAGTTGTTGAAACTATGTATAAAACGGGTAAGGATCTGAATGCTATGTATCGCGAGACATCACAAGGTGGTCTTGCGGCAACATATGTACACCCGGGCTGTTAAAAAAATAACAGCGCGTTTTTGATTCTTTTTGCGCGCCAGCAAAAAGAATGCCCCGCGGCGAGCGGGAGGGTGTGGGACAGGGTCCCACCACAAGAATAATAGAGTTAATTTTATTGGGACGCGGGAGAGAGAGCGATATAAACAGCTTACTTTCCCGCCGAGTTTACTTAAAAAAATATACAGAGGAGTGTTGAAATGATAGAAATCAACATTTGGATGGAAGAATTTTTACAAGCGCTGAATGAAAACTTCGCAGACAGAATATGGTTTGTCGGATTGCAGGGCAGTTACGGTCGCGGTGAAGCAACAGAAACAAGTGATATAGATGTTGTTGTGATACTCGACAAATTGACAGCAACGGACATAGAGACTTACAATGCAATGTTAGATTGCTTAGCACACAGAGAACTGATTTGCGGTTTCCTTTCAGGTAAAACAGAAATTTTAAATTGGGAGCCATCAGATCTTTTTCAGTTTTATAATGACACAACTCCTGTTAAAGGAAATCTTGATGAATTACTGGCATTGATTGATAGTAATGTAGTTGACAGAGCAATAAAAATCGGAGCTTGCAATATTTTTCACGGATGTGTGCATAATATGCTCTATGAAAAGAGTGAAGATATTTTAAGAGGTTTATATAAATCAGCTTCTTTTGTTTTGCAGGCAATTGCATTCAGACAAACAGGGAAGTATATCAGATATCAGAAAGACTTGCTTGAGATTCTTGGTGATGATAGGATTATTACTGAAACATTTTTAAGTCTTAAAAACGGCGGAGTGGTTGAATTTCAGGGAATGTCTGAAATTCTCTTTAATTGGGCGAAGAAGTGGATTGAAGAAACTAAATAAAAAAGTAGCAGATATTGTGTCTGCTACTTTAATTTTTTATTGTTGCCCTCGCTGGGCGGGCATTCTTTTTTTTATCGCGGAAAAAAACAAAAATGCGACGATGTGCTGTTATGCTTTCTTTTTTCCGAGTGCAAGATTTGTGAGAATACCAAGGATAAGTGCACACGCAACAGCTGTAATTGTAATCTTACCAAAGTTAAGTGTAAGACCGCCGATACCTGAAATGAGAATAACTGAAACTGTGAAAAGGTTTCTGTTGTCTTCAAGGTCAACTGACTGAATCATCTTAAGACCCGATACTGCAATGAAACCGTAAAGTGCCATACATACGCCGCCCATTACACAAGCAGGAATTGAATCAACAAATGCAACAAAGGGTGAGAAGAATGAAATAAGAATTGCGCCGATAGCCGCTGCTCTGATTGTTGCAACAGATGCGTTCTTTGTAATAGCTACACAAGCAACGCTTTCGCCATAAGTTGTGTTAGGACAACCGCCGAAGAATGCGCCAAACATTGAGCCAACGCCGTCGCCTAAAAGGGTCTTATCAAGACCGGGCTCTTTAAGAAGGTCTCTCTCAATGATTGAAGAAATATTCTTATGGTCTGCAATGTGCTCTGCAAATACAACAAAGGCTACGGGCAGATATGCCATTGCGATGGTACCGATGTATGATGCGTCGATTTCCTTAACGCCATCTATTGCTGTGAGAAATGTGAAACGGGGAATTTCAAAAAGGCTCATATTGCTGAATACACTGAAGTCGATAACCTTGAGTGCGTCAATGCCTGCTGTGTTACCGATTATAGTGAAGATTGAAGCGAGAGCATAGCCTGAAAGGATACCGATAATAAAGGGGATAAGCTTGATTGACTTTTTACCGTAGGTCGAGCAAATCATTGTAACAAAAAGAGCAACAAGACCGCAGAGCACTGCGATAAGGGGATTTGCAACCATCTGGCTTACTGTTTCGCCACCTGCTTCAACTAAAATGTTTACATCGCCTTTCTGAAGGTCGCCGATTGCGTTACCTGCAAGTGAAAGACCGATGATTGCAACTGTAGGTCCGATAACCTGCTTGGGCATAAGCTTATCAATCCAGCCGACACCTACAAACTTAACCAAAAGAGCAATTACTACATAAACAAGACCTGCAAAAATCGCACCCATAATGATGCCTGCATAACCGAGTGCTGCTGATACGCCGCCTGCAAATGCTGCTGACATTGAGCCGATAAAAGCAAATGACGAGCCAAGGAAAACGGGACTCTTGCCTCTTGTGAAAAGCTGATAGATAAGAGTACCGACACCGGCACCGAAAAGGGCTGCAGAGGGTTGCATTTCGTGACCAATTATAAGGGGTACCACAAGAGTTGCCGCCATAATTGCAAGAAGCTGTTGAACAGCATAGATTATGATTTGTGGGAACTTTGGCTTGTCCTGAATGTCGTAATAGAGTTTCATGGTTTGTGCCTCCTGATTTTTTTATATCTTTACAAAAATAGTATCACACCAAAAGATAAATGTAAATAGGAATAGTTGTAGAAATAATTGACAGGCTTTTGTCAGTTTAGACGAATTTAGCCTAAACAGGCAAGAGGGCGCTTTTATTTTAATAAACGCTATTGACATTATCGTAGTAATGTGTTAATATATTACCACGCTAAAGCGATGAAATGAAATCGCAAAAACAATATCCCGAAAGGAAGAAAATAATTATGAAAAAGAAAACTATTGCTATTGTATTAGCAATCCTTGCAGTTGTAATGTGCTTCACACTTGCAGCTTGCGGCGACAAGAACCCCACAGGCGACGAAACAGATTTAACAAATGATGTAGTTGATGCTACAGATGACACTTCAGATGAAGGCGAAATTGAAGAAGCTACAGATGATTTTGCTTACATAAAGGAAAAAGGTAAAATGATTGTAGGTATGACCGTTTATGCACCTATGAATTACTATGCTGACGAAGCTAAGACAGAGCTTACAGGCTTTGACACAGAGTTTGCTCTTGCTGTTGGTGAAAAGCTTGGTGTGGAAATCGAATTCTTTGAAATCGCAGACTGGGATAATAAGTTCATTGAGCTTAAGACAAAGAACATCGACTGTGTATGGAACGGTATGACAATCACAGATGAAGCTCTCAAAAACTCAAGCGTTTCAGTTCCTTATGTAAAGAACGCTCAGGTTGTTGTTATGAAGGCTGATAAAATTGCTGAGTATCCCGATGTCGAAAGTATGAAAGATCTTGTTTTTGTAGTTGAACAGGGTTCGGCAGGTAAGGATGCCGCTGAGGCTGCAGGTCTCAATTATACAGAGGTTAAGTATATGTCAGATGCTCTTCTTGAGGTTAAATCAGGTGCAGCAGATGCTTGTGTTATCGATATCACAATGGCTAATTCAATGACAGGTGAGGGTACATCATATGCAGATCTCGGTTGCTCAGTTGAGCTTGCAACAGAAGAATACGGTATCTCATTCCGTAAAGGCTCAGATTTAACAGCTAAAGTTAATGATATCATTGCAGAGCTTAAAGCTGACGGTACACTTCAGGCGCTTGCTGAAAAGTATGAACTTACATTAGCATAATTGTTGTATAATATTTAAGAGACAGAAGGCTACGGGCCTTCTGTCTTTAAGTCGCTTTAAAACTTCTTTTGCAGATATAAAATTTCCGGATATAAACAGAAAGGTAATAAAATATGCTTTGGTCAGTTACATTAAGTCTTCTTGAAGGCTTCGGAAAAACTTTGGAAATATTTTTACTGACGCTGGTGTTTGCTTTGCCGTTAGGTCTTATTATAGCCTTTGGCTCAATGAGCAAGTTCAGACCTGTAAAATATCTTTCAAAGTGTCTTGTATGGGTTATAAGAGGTACCCCTCTTATGCTTCAGCTCATCGTCATATTCTACGGCCCGGGTCTTATCGGCTCCTGGGCAGAAGCTCTTCATAGTGACAATTCACTTATTCAGTGGCTCGCAACCTGGGAGTGCTTTGACCGTACAACGGCTGTTATCGTATCATTCGTAATCAACTATGCTTGCTACTTCTCAGAGATATACCGTGGCGGTATTGAGAGTATACCCAAGGGGCAGTACGAGGCCGGTCAGGTGCTCGGTATGACAAAGACTCAGGTGTTCTTCAAGGTTGTGCTTCTGCAGGTTATCAAGCGTATTATTGCGCCTATGAGCAACGAAATTATTACTCTTGTAAAAGATACCTCACTTGCAAGAACGATTTCTGTTTATGAGATTATTTGGAACGGACAGGCGTTTATCAAGAGCGACGGTCTTCTTTGGCCGCTGTTCTATACAGGACTTTTCTATCTGATTTTCAACGGTTTGCTGACAGTTGTTTTCGGCAAGCTCGAAAAGAAGCTGGACTATTTCAAATCATAAGGAGGGAAAGGCAATGGCTATACTTGAAGTTAAAGATATCAAAAAAAGCTTCGGCAAAACTGAAGTGCTCAAGGGCGTTTCCTTTTCTCTTAATGAGGGCGAAGTCTTGTCTATTATCGGCTCGTCAGGTAGCGGTAAGACAACACTTCTTCGCTGTATAAACTTCCTTGAGACTGCAGATAGCGGACTTATTACCGTTGACGGCGATGTGATTTTCGACGGCAATGATAAGACAAAGAAAAAGGCAAAAGATACAAGAGAAAAACAGCTCAAGATTGGTCTTGTATTTCAGCAGTTCAATCTTTTCCCGCAGTATGATGTGCTTGACAATGTGACTCTTGCTGTTAAGCTTCAGGCTAAGGAAAGACCCGACTATAAGCAGAACAAGAAGCAGATACTTGCAGAAATCGAAGAAAAGGCTCTCAAGCTCCTTGCTGATATGGGTCTTAGCGAAAAGATTCACAACTATCCTTGTGAGCTTTCAGGCGGTCAGCAGCAGAGAGTATCAATTGCCAGAGCAATGGCACTTGAGCCGAAGATTCTCTTCTTTGACGAGCCGACCAGTGCTCTTGACCCTGAGCTTACAGGGGAGATTCTCAAGGTTATCCGCGAGCTTGCCAAGACGAATATGACAATGGTTATCGTTACCCATGAGATGACTTTTGCAAAAGAGGTCAGCGATTACATTGTGTTTATGGATAACGGTGTTATTGCGGAAGAGGGCAGAGCAGAGGAGCTGATAAACAATCCCAAGACAGAGAGACTGCAGGCATTTTTGAGTAAGATCAGCGATTAAAAAATCAAATCGCGTTTTGGTTACTTTTGGGAGATAGAAAAAGTAACGCCTCCGCGGCGAGCGGTGGGTTGCAAGGGCGAAGCCCTGCCACATAAAAAGATTAAGACGGTCTGGAAATCAGGCTGTCTTTTTATATTATGTTTTGTTAGTACGCGTCGGACGTTGGCGGTGTTGGATAGCAACAATCCGCCGAGGAATGTTAGTTCTACTCTTGAAAAGGGTGTTTTTTTGTTATATAATGTCATTGATATTAAGATTAAGGAGAATAAAATGAAGAAAAGTTTTGCTGTAGATAAACTGAATATATATAATTTATTAGCTATTGCTTTTATGGCTTTTATTATGATTATTCCGCCTAAGCAAATTATCGGTGTATTGATCTTTGAAGTTGTTGTTATGTTGATAATGGTTATATCATTGTTAATGGGCCCGAATTATTACATCGCAGATAGCGATGGTATAACTGTATACTATTTTCTAATTAAAAAAGATTATTTTAAATGGGATGATATAAAATCAATTAAAGAATATCTTGAAGGGAATTACAAATTACGTTATACGTCATATTGGATTGATACAAAAACTGTAAAAAAGAAGCCTCTTTATATGCAAAATAAAATAACTAAGTCAATATGGACAAAACGACTTATCAAAAAATATTGGGACGGAGAAATTACAGGTGATGACTTTGAAACCTTTAAAAAGAAGATAAGAAAGAAAAAAGCGGAAGCTTTTGCTCTTGACAAGCAACAAGCGATAAAAAGTGAGGGTGAAGCAAAAACCAAAATAGCTGAAATTCTGAGAGAATACAGAGTTGTGGCTAAAAGACAAGGAAAGTTTATCAAAGCCACCTACGGTTATGAGGTTGAAAATAGAACTTATGATAAAAGACCTGACAAAAGCTATTCATTTGTAGTTGAAATAGAGATGGGAAAAATCGGTTGTTCGGAAGAGGATAAATTATATATTGTATCCGAATTATTTTTTGTAAGATATGGCACGGTATCTGTTAAAGTGATTGCAAAAGGCGAAAAAATTTACAATGAGATTTCGCAGAAAGTAGGAGAATTTATTTCATTATAAAAGCATCTAGCCATATTTATTTGTAGGGGCGGCCATTGGCCGTCCTTGTTTATTGGTCTGCATTTTATAACTCCCTCGGCGGGATAAAAGTAAAAGGAACGCGAGTTTTACCCGCGTCCCCAATAAAATAAACTAAAATTTTCTTGTGCAGCAGGGCTTCGCCCCGCACCCCACAAGCTTTTGTAAAAGCTTGACCAAAACTTTACTTATTTATATTTTTTACTTTCAGTGCGATATATGCTCCGTAGCTACCGCTTACAACCACAAGAAAAACACAGGAAATAATCTGCTGATTCAAGCTTAATACACTATCATCTGCAAAGACACTTAAAGCGTTGAAAATTCCGTGAAACACAATGCAGGGGATGAGACTTCCCGTCTTATGAAAAATCATAACAAGCATAAAGCCTGCAGCAGCAGCATAGATTATCTGCAGAATATTCGTCAACAGCTCTGCACCTGAGCCGTTAAAGAGGTTTATTATATGTCCCATGCCAAAGGTTATGCTCGAAACTATAATTGCAGATTTTATGCCGTTTTCAGCCATAGCTTTAAACAACAGACCTCGGAATATGACTTCTTCAAGAAATCCAACGCAAAACATTGTCAGTATATACAGTATAGTTTCTGGTACGGAAAGGTTAAGTGTTAATCCGTAGAAAAGATTTGCAGCCATAAGTATTACAAGAGGAAGATAGAAGATCATTTTTCTTGCAGATATTATGCTTTGGCACAGACCGTACTTCTTAGTGAGGCCGTTTGTTTTTATAAAGATAAACAGTGTTGCAGACAGTATCAATGCTATGGGTAGTGTGACGACTTTTGACATGCCAACACTGTCGGACAGACTATCACCTACGCTCATAAGAAAACAATAAGCAACTATCCATACGATTGCAAAGGCGAGACTGCTTTTTTCGTAAAGCTTTTTCATATTTCCTCCTTTATAAAAATGGCGGGAGAGAAAGCTAGTTTTATTGCTCACTCTCCCGTGTTCTATTAAAATAAACTTTATTATTGTGGCAGGGACTATGTCCCACCACCCTGCCGCTCGCCGCGGAGGCGTAACTTTTTGCTGGCGCCAAAAAAGTTACCAAAAACGCGCTGTTCTTTTATTTGTTAAGTTCTGCTCTTAATGCTTCAATCTCTCTCTTCACACACTCAGGTGACGGACCGCCCTTGACAGTTCTCTTGCTTACACACTCGTCAAGGTCAATTGCCTTGTAAACATCCTCGTCAAAAAGGTCGCAAACAGCCTTGTATTCCTCAATGGGAAGTGTCTCAAGTGTCAGACCCTTGTCAATGCAAAGAGCAACAAGCATACCCGTAGCCTTGTATGCATCACGGAAAGGAAGTCCTTTGTAAACAAGATAGTCAGCAGCATCAGTAGCGTTGATGAAGCCTCTTGCAGCCGCATTTCTCATATTGTCGCGGAGTACAGTTGCAGTCTCGAGCATAGGCGCAAAGGTGTCAAGGCACATAATAACTGTGTCAAGAGCATCGAAAACAGCCTCTTTATCTTCCTGCATATCTTTGTTGTACGCAAGGGGAATACCCTTCATAACAGTAAGAAGTGTCTGCAGGTCGCCGAATACTCTGCCAGCCTTGCCTCTTACGAGTTCAGCGATATCAGGGTTCTTTTTCTGGGGCATAATGCTTGATCCTGTGGAGAATGCATCGTCAAGCTCAATGAACTTGAACTCCCATGAGCACCAAGCGATAACTTCTTCAGCAAAACGTGAAAGATGTACCATAATGATTGAAAGTACACTGAGAAGCTCGAGGGCATAGTCTCTGTCTGATACACCGTCAAGACTGTTGGTACTCACACCGCTGAGATCTAAAAGCTCAGCAACATACTCTCTGTCAAGGGGATATGTTGTGCCTGCAAGTGCACCTGAGCCGAGAGGTGACACAGCCATTCTCTTTTTGCAGTCGTAAAGTCTGTCCAGGTCACGCATAAGCATTGAGCCGTAAGCCATAAGGTGATGACCGAAGGTTACGGGCTGAGCGCGCTGAAGATGTGTATAACCGGGCATAACCGCATCGTAATTTTCTTCAGCCTTATCGAGTATAACCTCAACGAGAGCCTTGATTGATTCTTCAAGTACCACGCACTGATCGAGAAGATAGAGTCTCAAATCAAGTGCAACCTGGTCATTACGGCTTCTTGCAGTGTGAAGTCTTTTACCGCTGTCGCCGATACGTTTTGTGAGTTCGCCCTCAACAAATGTATGGATATCTTCAGCTGTCATATCGATTTCAAGTCTGCCTTCTTCAAGATCGGCTGCAATCTCTTTAAGTGAAGCGACAATCTTATCGCTTTCGCTTTTTTCGATGATGTTCTGTTTGCCGAGCATTGTGGCGTGAGCAACAGAGCCTCTTATATCCTGCTGAGCCATACGGCAGTCAAAAGGAATTGATGAATTGAAATCGTTGGTTTTTTTATCAAGGGATTTTTTAAATCGTCCTGTCCATAAAGGCATAGTGTATTCCTCCGGAATAGTTAGGAGTTAGGAGTGAGGAGTCAGGAGTTATATTATATCCTAAACCGAGCACTTAAAAACTCAAAACAGTTTAATTTGTTGTTAGGGCTTGGAATAAGGAAAATGTTGGAGTTTTTTCAACTCCTCACTCCTAACTCCTCGCTCCTAACTTATGTCGTATATTATATATGATATTTTCCGATAAATCAAGGGACTACCGTCAGATAGTCCCTTTGAAATTATCTTATTATTTGTCCCAATCCTTTGAGAGCATAGCCTTAACCTTGAGGGGAAGACCGAAGAGGTTGATGAAGCCGTTTGCATCGTACTGATCGTAAACTTCATCCTCGTCGAAGGTAGCCATTTCTTCACTGTAAAGTGAGTAGGGTGATGTCATACCTGCACCCATGATTGTACCCTTGTAAAGCTTGAGCTTAACTTCACCTGTAACAGTTTCCTGAGTCTTGTCAACAAAAGCTGAGAGAGCTTCACGGCAGGTTGTGAACCACTGGCCGTTATAAACGAGCTCTGAGAACTTAACAGCAAGCTGCATCTTAAGGTGCTGTGTTTCCTTATCAAGGCAAAGCTGTTCGAGCATTTCGTGAGCCTTGTAGAGGATTGTACCACCGGGAGTTTCATATACGCCACGGCTCTTCATACCAACGAGACGGTTTTCAACCATATCAGCAATACCGATACCGTTTGCGCCGCCGATTTCGTTGAGTGCCTTAACCATTGCAGGGCCGTCGAGCTTTTCGCCGTTGAGTGTTGTGGGTACACCCTTTTCGAAGCCGATAGTAACATATGTGGGAACATCGGGACCCTTTTCGGGAGTTACGCCCATTTCAAGGATTTCGTCGTACTTGGGCTCGTTTGCGGGATCTTCGAGGTCAAGACCTTCGTGTGAAAGGTGCCAGATGTTCTTATCCTTTGAGTAGTTTGTTTCTCTTGTAATCTTGAGGGGGATGTTCTTGGCGATAGCGTATTCGATTTCGTCTTCACGGCTCTTGAATTCCCATGTTCTCCAGGGAGCGATGATTTCCATATCAGGAGCGAATGCCTTGATAGCGAGCTCGAAACGAACCTGGTCATTACCCTTACCTGTGCAACCGTGGCAGATAGCATCAGCGCCTTCAGCGAGAGCTATATCTACGATTCTCTTAGCGATGATGGGACGAGCGAATGATGTACCGAGAAGATACATACCTTCGTAAACTGCGCCTGCCTTGAGTGTGGGGTAGATGTAATCTTCAACGAATTCCTTGTTGAGGTCTTCGATGTAGAGTTTGCTTGCGCCTGTAGCGAGAGCCTTTTCTTCAAGACCTTCAAGCTCTGAAGCCTGACCTACGTCACCTGAAACTGCGATTACTTCACAGCCTTCATAGTTTTCTTTGAGCCAGGGGATGATGATTGATGTATCAAGACCGCCTGAATAAGCGAGAACAATCTTTTTAATGTCTTTCTTTGCTTTCATTTTTATTATCTCCATTCATATTTTTCTTTAGACTATGTTTCAACATTATACACCTTTTTATTTAAATGTCAAGGGAAAAAGGTATAAATATATAAAAAATCGTGAATTTATTGAATATTTACAAGGTAATATGCATTTTTAGATTTAATTTATGCATATTTATAAATGAATTTGCATAAATCAGGTCTTTATACAATAAAAATGTATTATTATGTAATCAAAGAGCTATTCGGATTTGAACAGCTCTTTGAAAAAATGTTTAAAGTTTATGATTTAAAGAACTCATAGCAAGCTCTGTATGTGCTGTAAACGTCGCTCTTTGAAACAATTTCGTAGGGTGCGTGCATTGAGAGTACGGGTACACCAAGGTCAACAACATCAATGCCGAGGTTTGCAACATACTTTGCAACGGTACCGCCACCACCTTCGTCAACTGCGCCCAACTCGCCAATCTGCCACTGAACATTGGCACCGTCGAGAATGCGACGAACCTTGCCCATAAATTCGGCACTTGCGTCTGATGTGCCGCTCTTGCCTCTTGCGCCTGTATATTTTGTGATAACTGCACCGTAGTTGAGACTGCAACAGTTGTATTTATCGTGAACTGAGGGGAATGTGGGATCAAATCCAGCGTTAACGTCAGCTGAAAGACACTCTGACATTGAAAGAACATCTCTGCCCTCGAGACCCTCCATCTTTGCAAGATCGCAGATGAAGTATTTCATAAAGCTTGAGTTGAGACCTGTGTTGCCGTCTGAGCCGATTTCTTCTTTATCAGCAAGCACAGCCATTACAGTGTGAACGGGTGTACCGATATCGAAAGCTGCAATAGCTGCAGGATATGAGCAGACTCTGTCGTCATGTCCGTAAGCACCGATAAGGCTTCTGTCAAAGCCGATATCTGATACGGGGAGAGAGGGTACAGCTTCAAGTTCTGCTGAAATGAAGTCTTTTTCTGTGATACCGTATTTTTCGTTAAGAATCTTAAGAATGTTGAGCTTTACAAGATTGCTGCCTGAATCAGCCTTGAAAGGTCTTGAGCCGATAAGGATGTTGAGTTCTTCACCCTTAATGCCCTCTAAAAGAGGTCTCTTAGCCTGCTCTTTGTCGAGATGGGGCAGAAGATCTGTGATAACGAACTTAGGATCGGCAGGATCCTCACCGATGTTGATTTTGATGCTGTTGCCGTTTTTATCGATAACTACGCCGTGAAGTGCAAGAGGGATAGCTACCCACTGATACTTTTTGATGCCACCGTAGTAGTGAGTTTTAAAGTAAGCAAGTTCTTCAGCCTCGTAGAGAGGAGTAGGCTTAAGGTCGAGACGGGGAGCATCAATGTGAGCTGCAACGATTTTTGCGCCTTCTGAAACGCCCTTTGTGCCCATAACAGCAAGAATGATGCTCTTGCCTCTGTTGTTGAGGTAAACCTTATCGCCTGCTTTATAGGTCTTTTTATTATCGAAAGCTGTGAAACCTTTAGCTTCTGCAGCTTCAATCATATAGTCAACACATTCTCTTTCGGTTTTGCCTTTCTGCAGGAAGTCTTTATAGCCTTCGCAGAATGCGTCTGCTTTAGCGAGTTCTTCATCGCTCATCTGATTTGAGAAGTGCTTCTTTTCAAAAAAGAGTTCTTCTTTGAGAAGCTCTGCCTGTGATTTTTCCTGTGACATAATTTATTGTTCCTTTCTGAAATAGAGTTTTTCATATATGTTTTCGGTCAGCATAACCTTTTTAACATACTTATTTGTGGTGGGAAACGGAATAGTGTGCAGTGTTTTGCCGTCGGATGAATAAGCTTCATCCTTGAGCCATTTGTCAACATTGCCGTGCCCTGCGTGATAAGCCGCAAGGGCTTCTTGTACTCTGCCGTATTTATTCAGCAGGTATCCGTAAAGATAACAGCCGTATTTTATATTGGTTTCAGGGTCTGTTGCCATAGAGTATGGTATATCTTCGCCGAGCTTCATATTTATCCAATCGAAGGTGTCGGGCATAATCTGCATAAGACCCGTGGCACCGACATTTGATAGGGCGTTATTATCAAAGCCGCTTTCGCACTTGATAACTGCATAAACAAAGGCGGGGGAAAGATTGTTTTCTTTGGCGTATACTTCGACATAATCCTCGTATTTAAGAGGATATAATGTCTTAAGCAGTGACAAGGTGCCGAAGTATAACACTGAAATCAAAACTGCTGATGTAAGAATGAGGGCGATAACTTTTTTTGGTTTCAACCTATCAGCTCCTCGAGTTTAAGAAGTTCTTCTTCTATATTATAAGGGGGATGATTGCGGATTATTATATCAGCCTGACTAAAATAATATTCGTCATTTTTCTGGGCGTTTATTCTGGCCATAGCCTGCTCTTTGGTGATTGCATCACGCTGGAGAATTCTTTCAAGGCGGGTCGCTTCATCTGCGTGTACAACAACTATTTTTTCGCAGAGGTCTTTGCAGTCGCCCTCTAAGATTGCTGCCGCATCTATTACTGCAACTTTGTATCCGTCGTCTTCAGCAAGGTCAATTTCTTTTTCGCATCTTCTTTTGATTTCGGGATGAGTGATGCTGTTTAAAAGCTCGGTGTTTTCCTTTGATGAAAAGGCTTTCTGAGCAAGTTTTTGCCTTATAAGACAGCCGTTTTCATCCAATATATCTTCTCCGAAAGCTTTCTGAAGAAGCGGCAAAACGTCGGAACCCTTTTCGGTTATCTGTCTTGCGATGATATCACCGTCTATGATGTAGCAGCCTTTTTCTTTAAGTTTGAGTGCAATGGTGCTTTTGCCTGCACCTGTTTTGCCGGTAAGACCTATTATAAGCATTATATCACCTCAAACTTCAATGATGTTAAAAGCTGCAGCTCTGACAAGTCTGTTAAAAACTGCCAAACCTATACCTTCGTTTTCGGGAAAACGTGCAAAAACAGTTTTGGCTTTTTCTTCATCAACCTTTCTCAGAGCATCGAAGATATTCTTAGCCTGAGATGAGGGGTCGTCTTTTCTGCCGTAGGTGATGCACTTGATGCTCAGGTCTTTGACTTCTTCTTCGAAGCAAAGAGCAACATCACCATCTTCGGCAGTGTTCTCAATATATTTTTTATAGTCTGCGAAACTGCCCTTGATGATGAGCACTTTGGCATCGGGAGAGTAGTGCTTATATTTCATTCCCGGTGAAGCTGCCTCAGCACCCTCGAGGAGCTTGTTGTAAACGGCGTCGTCAATTTCAATTTCGCCTAAAACTTCTGTCAGCATTTCCGGGGTAATGCCACCGGGACGAAGAAGACGGGGAATATCAGTTGTAAGGGTGATAACAGTAGACTCAATGCCTACGGTGCATTCGCCCGAGTCGACGATAGCATCAATTTTGCCGTCAAGGTCTTCGATTACGTGATTGGCACAGGTGGGACTGGGCTTGCCTGAGGTGTTTGCTGACGGAGCCGCAAGGGGAAAGCCGCACTCAGAGATAATAGCTCTTGCAATTTCATCTGAGGGCATTCTCACTGCAACAGTGTCGAGTCCGCCACTTATCTCATTGGGGATAATCTCGCTTTTAGGTAGGATTATTGTAAGAGGACCAGGCCAAAACTTTTCGGCAAGTGCAAGTGCACTTTCGGGGATATCCTTTACAAGAGGCGCCCACTGAGAAATGTCGCTGATGTGGACTATAAGAGGATTATCTGAGGGTCTGCCCTTAGCCTGGTATATTTTCTTTACACACTCGCCTTTAAGAGCGTTGCCTGCAAGACCGTAAACGGTTTCTGTTGGGATAGCTACAACACCGCCACTCTTGAGAATAGCTGCAACCGCTTTTATATCTTCGCTCTTTGGTGAGTGAATTTTAAAATGTAGGGTTTTCATATTTATCACTTAGCTTTCGCTTTTTAATTTCTGAGCAGTGTCGTAGGTGATAAGTGCATCGATAACTTCGTCAAGGTCGCCGTTTAAAAACTGCTCTAATTTATATATTGTAAGACCGATTCTATGGTCTGAAATTCTGCCCTGAGGGTAATTGTAGGTGCGGATTCTTTCGCTTCTGTCACCTGTACCAACCTGAGACTTTCTTTCGTCAGCGATAGAGGACATCTGCTTTTCGCGTTCAGCTTCAAGTATTCTTGAACGAAGAATCTTCATTGCTTTGTCTTTGTTCTTATGCTGACTTCTCTCATCCTGACATTCAACAATTGTACCTGTAGGAATGTGGATAATACGGATAGCAGACTCGGTTTTATTGACATGCTGACCACCTGCACCGCTTGCACGGTAGGTATCTATCTGCAAATCAGCAGGATTAATCTGCACGTCTACATCCTGAGCTTCGGGGAGCACTGCGACAGTTGCTGTCGAGGTGTGAATTCTGCCCTGAGTTTCTGTTTCGGGTACTCTTTGCACACGGTGCACACCGCTTTCGAACTTAAAACGTGAATATGCACCCTCGCCGCTTATCATAAAGCTCACTTCCTTAAAACCGCCGAGCTCTGTGGGGTTAGAGGAAAGCACTTCCGTTTTCCAACGGCGTGATTCTGCATACATCGAATACATTCTGTAGAGCACGCCTGCAAAGAGTGCTGACTCTTCACCGCCTGCACCGCCGCGAATTTCAACAATAACATTTCTGTCGTCGTTGGGGTCTTTGGGTAAAAGCAGAATTTTCAATTCTTCATAAAGTGAAGCTGTGCTCTCTTTTGCGTTTTCATATTCTTCCTGAACCATTTCGCGGAAGTCTTTATCAAGTCCGCCCTCATCAAGCATAGCGCGGGACTCTTTGAGAGTTTCATCTGCTGCTTTATATTCGCGGAACTTTGTGATAATGGGTTCGAGGTTTTTATGTTCTTTTAAAAGTGAACTGTATTGCTCAAGATCTGCAATAACGGCAGGGTCATAGAGCATCTGACAGATTTCTTCAAAATGTTCTTCAACTAAAGCTAATTTATTAAGCATATATTACTCCTGATGTGTCAAAGATTATATTACTCGGCGTTTTCGTCGCGAATGACTTTTTTAATGTTTTTTTCGGCTTTCAGGCGCGGTACCATAACAACGTGACCGCATTTTTTGCACTCGAGCTTAAAATCCATACCCGAGCGAAGTACACCGAATTCGTTGTTGCCGCAAGGATGATTTTTTTTCATCACAAGCACATCGCCTACTCTGATATCCATAAATTTCACCGCCAGACTTTATTATCAATATATTATACCACACATAAACCGAGAATATCAACCTTTATTGATGCTAAAAGGTATATTTTGCATTTAGAGGGATTAACAAGCATATATTAAAATTACAATATAAGGCAGGTGTGCATAAAGCACCTTGCCAAAACAGAAAGGGTTTTAAAAATGAAAAAGTATTTTCCGGAAAACTATCTTATCTCCACTCAGGAAAACAAAAACATTCTGCTGTCAAAGGCGTCACTGAAAGAGGCTTATTACAGCGGAAAAATTCTTGAAGCAAGAGCAACGGTCTGCGATAAAGACCATAATCTCCACGTTGATTTAGGTGTGATGAAAGGAATTATTCCGAGAGACGAGGGGGCAATAGGCATATCCGATGGTTCTGTAAGGGACATTGCCATAATTTCAAGGGTCAATAAGCCTGTGGTGTGCCGTATCATTGACTTTAAGAATGACGAAAACGGCGAGGTGTATGCAGTGCTCAGCAGAAAAAGTGTGCAGGAAGACTGTATGAGAGATTATATCTCAATATTGACTCCCGGCTGTGTTATTGATGCGGTTGTGACACATATGGAATCCTTCGGTGTATTCGCGGATATCGGCGCAGGCATATCTGCTCTTATGCCCATTGACAGCATTTCCGTTTCCAGAATACCACATCCCTCAGCGCGATTTACTCCCGGGCAGAAAATTAAAGCTGTTGTCAAGGGTGTTGACGATGAGGGCAGAATTACTCTGAGTTATAAGGAATTGCTCGGCACATGGGAAGAAAATGCTGCTCTTTTCAAAGCGGGTGAAACAGTACCCGGAATTGTTCGTTCTGTTGAAAGATACGGAATTTTTGTGGAGCTTAAGCCTAATCTTGCAGGTCTTGCGGAATATGTGCCGGGGGTAGTACCGGGTCAGCACGCAAGTGTGTATATAAAAAATCTCATTCCCGAAAGAATGAAAATTAAGCTGATTATCGTAGATTCATTTGATGCCGAATATCCCAACGAAGCGGTAACTTATTATAATGACGGCGACTTTATTGATAAGTGGGTTTATTCTCCCGAAAGCTGCAGCAAAAAGATAGAAACAGTTTTTTCCTCTTATGAGTTGACTCAAGAAGTAATTTGATATAAAATAATATGTGACAGGAAAAAATATACAAAAGGAGAAAAGGAATATGAAAGTAAAAGAAATTATAAAAAAACGTAATGCTTCTGCAAAGTTTGTTGCCACAAAGGCTGTAGTTTCAAAGGTTACTGCTGCGGCAGATCTTCTTTGTTCACCTCCTGATTTATCAAAGGCTGAAAGAGTGCTTTTTGTTCAGCCTCATCCTGATGATAATCAGATCGGTGCAGGCGGTACTATGGCGTGGCTGAAATCTCTCGGTGTTGAGGTTTATGAACTTACCGTAACCGACGACAGATATGCAGAGCCCGAATATATCGGCAAAGAAAACAATGTGCAGACGATCAGACAGAAAGAAGCTCTTGCAGCACAGAAATTCCTCGGTGTAAAGAATGCAGGCTTCCTTGGCTTTGCAGATAAGAATGACAATACCGAAAGAGAAATCTCTCTTAAAATTATGGAAGTTATCAGACAGATTAAGCCTGACTATGTTATCACTGCTGACCCGAGTCTTGAAACAGAATGTCACAGTGACCACATCAAGGTTGGCAATGCTGTTAAATATGCAGCTATGGATGCTCAGTGCAATTTCTATCCCGAATTTATCGACGGCAAGCTTCGTGACGATGCTTGGCAGGTAAAGGGTGTAGGCTTCTATTATACAGACAAACCCAACACTATCATTGATATCACAGATTTTGAAGAAATCAAGATGCAGAGCATCAAGTGCCATAAATCCCAGGCAGAACCTGCGCTTCTTGCGGCTATTATGCTTCAGCAGCAGATGTTTGCAGAGGGAACAGATTTCAAGGCTGCAGAACCT
>JAZRDY010000097.1:0-12247 GCA_045660525.1 Acutalibacteraceae bacterium
ATAATATATAAAAACAAGATAGCAAAGGAAAATTCTAAATGAAATATGTAAAAACTCAAAAATATGATAGTGATTTGATTAAACAAAAAATTATGGGACCTAATCCGTTGAAATTAGAAGAAGAACTGATGATTGACAATAAGATTAAAACAGGTTCTATTGTTATGGATTTAGGTAGCGGACAAGGAATTACATCTGTGTTTTTAGTAAAAGAATATGGCTTCAAAGTTTATGCAACCGACCTTTGGAGCGAGCAGGAAGAAAACCAAAAATTCTTTGCCGAAATGGGACTCGACGAGGAAGAAATTATTGCTGTAAAAGCGGATGCTACCGATTTAAAATATGAAAAAGATTTTTTTGATGCAGTTGTTAGTACGGATTCCTATAATTATTTTGGAAGAGATGTCGACTATTTAGATGAAAAACTTTTGCCTTTTGTGAAGAAAGGTGGTTATATTTATATCGTCGTTCCAGGAATGAAAAAAGACTGCCATAATAATATTCCAAAAGAACTATTATTATCATGGACTCCTGAACAATTAGATTATATCCATGATATAGAATATTGGAAAAATATTATTTCAAAATCAAAAAACAGTGAGATAGTTTCTATTAGTGAAATGCAAAGCAATGAAGAATGCTGGAATGATTGGATACAGTGTGATAATGAATATGCCATAAATGACAGAAAGGCGATTGAGGCAGGAGCATGTAAGTATTTGAACTTTATTGCTATTATTTTAAAGAAAAAATAGGTGCCGGAAACAGGGGTCATTATATATCAGAACCATAACTTCTAAATTAATAAAAAAGTAGCAGACTGAGATCTGCTACTTTAATTTTTATCGTCGAGTTGGCGTGGGTGGGATGTGTTTTGCAGAAATATAAACGCGCAATTCTGCACTTTGTGTTCTGAATTCTGCATTTATATTGCCCTCGCCGGGCGGCGTTACTTTTTGCTGGCGCGAGGACCCCTCAGTCTTTTGCTTCGCAAAATTCAGCTCCCCTCTCAGGGGCGCCGAGACCAATCAAAAACGCGATATTATTTCTTAATTTTCTCCCAATATTCCCTCGCGGCTTGTTCGTTTTTATTATCCCCATACTCATAATACACCTTATTCTTCAGTGCGTCAGGCAGATACTGCTGTTTTACATAATGACCGGGATAATCGTGGGGATACTGATAAAACTGACCCTTGTTCTGATTGTCCTCGCCGTCAAAATGCATATTCTGAAGCTGACGTGGAATAGGGCCGCTTTTGCCCATTCTGATATCACGAGCTGCTGCATCATAGGCAAGATATGCCGAGTTTGACTTGGGTGAGTTGCACACAAGCACCACTGCATCAGCAAGAGGTATTCTCGCCTCAGGAAGCCCCACCATAAGTGCCATATCCACTGCCGACTTGACGATGGGAATTATCATCGGATAGGCAAGGCCTACATCTTCTGCGGCACAGACCATAAGACGTCTTGTAGCCGAGGGCAGATCGCCTGCCTCTAAAAGTCTTGCAAGATAGTGAAGAGCTGCGTTTGCATCAGAGCCGCGCATACTTTTCTGAAATGCCGAAAGAATATCGTAATGCTCGTCACCCTCTCGGTCATATTTCATAGCACTTTTCTGTGTCAGCTCATTGGCTTTTTCTTTGGTGATAATTATCTCGCCCTCATTATTCGGCAGAGTACTCAGCACACAAAGCTCTGCAGAATTCATTGCCTTTCGCACATCACCGCCGCAAGAGCGCGCAATGTGAAGTAACACCTCGTTGTCGGCAATAATGGTGCAGTTTCTGTCCTGTTCAAGGATGCTGAAAGCCCTTTTTACCGCGGGGATGATATCTTCGGTTTCCACACTCTTAAACTCGAAAACGGTGCATCTGCTCAAGATTGCGCCGTGGATGTAGAAGTAGGGGTTTTCTGTGGTGGAAGCTATAAGGGTAATTTCACCGCGCTCGATATAGTCAAGGAGGGTCTGCTGCTGTTTTTTGTTGAAATACTGAATCTCGTCGAGGTAGAGAAGTATTCCGTTAGGTGCGGCCAATGTGTCAAGCTCAGCGACAATAGCTTTGATGTCGGCAGTTGAAGCCGATGTGCCGTTGAGTTTGTGGAATTTTCTGTTGGTACGCAGAGCGATAATCGAGGCAAGTGTAGTCTTGCCTATACCCGACGGGCCGTAAAAAATGAGGTTGGGCAGATCGCCTGATTCTATTATATTTCTCAGAGCCTTGCCTTTGCCTAAAAGGTGCTTCTGACCGACGATGTCGTCTATGCTCTGAGGTCTTATTCTGTCCGCTAAGGGTGCTTTCATATTTATCACCTTCTTTTCATTAACGACTATTTTATCACAAAACGGAACCAAAGTAAATAAAAAAATCAGAGAGCAGGAAAACTGCTCTCTGAAAATTTGTTTAGTTCTGATAATTGCTGAAATCTATGGTGGTTATATTCCTGTATGTTGCCGATGCGTTGAGTGCAGGAATAAGAGCTGAAAGCTTAAAGGACTTGACCGAAACATCAGTATTCATATTATAGGTTATGTTTTCAAGGTTGCCTGTTATTTTGTTGATTTTCAATGTTATTGAGCTGTCGTGATATTTAAGCTCAAGTGAGTTGAATGACGGGCTGAGTCCTGTTTTTGCTTTGAGCTCATCATAGAGAGACTGTGATATAATCTCAAACACCTTGCCGTGTCTTGTGTTAGCGGGGGTGGTAGGCAGAGAGGTGTGAGTTTCGTCCTTAAGCACCATTGTCATTTCGTAGTAGTATTCGCCGTTATCGGTAACCGTGATGCTCTTGATATCACTTTCGGTGAGTGTGGGAGCAATAACATATGACTGACCTTTAACGGGTATGCTGTCAACAAAGTTTTGCAGTGTGGAGCCGTTTGATGAAAGGTATGTTGTGGTGGGCGGGAATACATTTTCGATTGTGGATTCCAGTGAAGATATATCAGCGGTTGCGCCTGTTGTTGTGCTTGCCTTAAGGTTTTCAAAGATGTGTTTTTCTTTAATCATAACCGTGGGAAGCTTTGTGAATTTCTTGGCAGCATTTGCAGAGTTTTTCATGTGCGTCAGCAGCAGGGTGTTTGAGCCTGAGGGTGCTATATATGTGCCTGAGGTAAACCATACCTGCTGATAGTTATAGGGGTCTGATGAGCTTGTTACGGCGATAAGAGCAACACCTGATTTATGGTAAGTTACAAGTCCGCCGGGAGCAACTGTTGCAACGTCTGTATTAAGGGAGTAATACATCAGCACATCATCTGAGTTTGCCGGAAGAATTTTTGCTTTTATCTGATAAGTTCTGCCGGGTATACAATTCTGGAAAAAACTGCCCTCAAGTGATACAACACCTCTGACATAGATTTCATATGTAGCGCTGTATTTGTTATCTGAGGTGTAAGCGGTGATGATTACCTGGCCTATGCCTTTGCAGGTTACAACACCTGAGCTTGAAACAGTTGCAACGGATGTATCGTTGGATTTATAGCGAATATCAGAAGCTGAATAGTCGGAGTCGATAGAAGAGTTGAGAGCAACGAAAAGCTGAGCACTGTTGCCGTAGTACCAGGGGTTGCTTTCCATGCCGTTATAGAGAATATTCATCATTTTCGGCTTGACAGTAACTTGAGTGGTGGCTGTTTTATTTGAGCCGTCTGCAGTTTTTACTGTTACCGTAAATGAGAATTCTTTGTCGGTTTTAGGCTCAACTGTTGCCTTTTTAGCCTTGAGGAATCCGCCTGTTGTGATGCTGATATAACTGTCAAATTTGCAGGTGTCTGTCTTACTTGTCAGTGAGAGAGTAGGTCTGTATGAGTAAGAATGATCCTTGCCTGAAACAGTGAAGGATTTATCTGTTGTATCAGCGGGTGTGAATGTAGGTTCAAGAGGGATAATGTCGCCTTCATAAATTGTTATCTGAGCAGGCAGGCTGATTGATGTTGCCTTTTTGGTCTCTGCTGCTTTTACGGTAAGAGTAAATGATGCATACTTTTCGGGGTTTGTTTTACTCTTGACAGTGATTGTTGTGCTGCCGGCCGCAACTGCTGTGATAACACCGCTCTGGCTGACTGTTGCTACATTTGAATTGCCCGATGCAAAAACAAGAGTGGGATCCGATGCGTTTGCAGGTTCAACCTTTGTGCCGAGAGTGAAAGTGTCACCGGGTTTCATTGATGAGGGCTTTGAGGTGACGGAAACTGATTCTACAGCCACAGCAGGTACAGTTGTGATTGTAAGGGGGTAGATTGTTTTTTCGCTCTCGTGAGTGATGCCGGAAGAATCCTTATAGAAGGTGCTGAAAGCGAGTGTATATGTCTTATCTTCTGAAAAATCTTCTCTGAATGTATAGCTTGTTGTTTTGGCATCCAAAGTGGTGAGAAGTTCGCCGTCAAGATAAATATTATAGCCGTCAATGTTTGAGAGACGATCCCATGAGAATGTTACGAATGCGGTGGAAGGGGTAATTTTTTTGATTACAACTTTGGGTACGGGGATAAGGAATTTATCTGTAACTGTACCTTCACTGTAGGCGGTAGTGTAGGTGTCGCCTGATAAAAATCTGCTGAAAGCAGCAACCTTGAAAATATAAGTTGTGCAGGGGGTAAGATTTGTGATAGTAGCTGATGTAGAAGTAACTGACTTAATTTCCTGGAACTTCACTGCGTTGCCGTTGGCATCAACCTTGCTGTAATAAATTGTATAAGCGTCTGCACCTGCTGATTCAGACCAGGTGAGTTTCATATAAGACTCATCGGTGAGCTCGGCTTTTGTGATTTTAACAGCTGCAGGAGCTGTGGTGAATGTGAAAACATCGGAGTAATTGCCTGTGATTTTCTTTGAGCTGTTGAGGGCACGTATTTTTACCTGATAATCTGTGCCTTTGCCGAGCTTTGTAAGGGTAGCTGTTTCTGTGGTTGTAGTTACAGTGGTTGAAAAGCCTGTTGAGGTATTGGTGTAATAAACATTGTAGGATGTTGCACCGGGTACTTTGTTCCATTTAAGCACAGCGGAGTTTTCGGTTACATCTGAAAATTCAACAGCAGTGGGTTTTCCGATAGTTGTCGATTTTGATACGGTCTTGTATTCACCAAAGATGGTTTTGCTGCCGACTTTAGCATAGGGACGTACTCTGAACTTATATGTAGTAACGCTGTTGAGACCTGTTATTGTGCAGGATGTGCCTGAAACAGTGGGGAGCTTTTTCCAACTGCCGTTTGCGTACTGATATACCTGGTATCCCTTTGCGCCTGTAACTTTGCTCCAGCTGAGTTTGATTTTTGTTGAGTATGCGGTAGCTTTCAGTGAAGATGTGGCTTTAGGCTGAATATAAAAGCCTTTTTTCACTGTGCCCGTATATGAGCCCTTGCCCTTGATAGTGATATAGCCCTTGCCGACACTTTTGTTATCACTGTAGGAAACGGTGTAGGATTTGGTTGAAAGTTTCTTTTTGCCGACTTTGACTGTCACAGAGGGCTTTATTGCTTTGCCTGTGTAGGTGTGGTAAACCTCATAGCTGACAGTGGCCTTTGAAAGAGAGGTGGCAGCGCTTGCAGGCAGACAGAATATGCCAAGCATTATGATAAGAGACATCATTAAAACTACCACAGAGGTTAATTTTTTATTTTTCATAACTGTTCTCCTTTACTAAGGGAATTAAAACCCGAGATTCTCGTTGACAAGCAGAACAACGATTCTTTCCTTGTCTCTGCTTCTGCGGGTAACAACAATCTGATTGCAGATGCAATCGGGGCTCATACAGTCGCCGCACTTACCTGTTTTTGAGCAGGGAGTATTTTTGTTGAGTCTCACAGTGTTTGGCGGTGAAGCAACATTGCGCACTCGGTCAAAGCCTTGCTTTACGTCAGGCACAATCTTATTCATACCCACAACGAGAATAACATGCTCGGGGCCGTAAATGAGAGATGATACTCTGTTGCCGTAGCCGTCGATGTTTACGAGCTCACCGTTAAGGGTGATAGCATTAGAGCTCATAAGATAATAGTCGCACTGGAAAGTTTTAACAGCAAATTCTTTCTGCTGCTCAGGTGTGATATAGGTACTTCTGTCGAGGACCTCGCAGTCGCCTCTGTCTTTGAGTGCCTGAGGAATGCCGCATTCGTGTATGCTCATGCTTCCGCCCCAGCTGATAACGCTTTCTGCGGGAACAAGCTCGAGCACCTTCTGTCGGCAAGCTTCCGCGTCCTCACAGTAAAATGCTGTCATATTTCTTTTTTCGAGAGCTGAGATAATGGTTTCAGCCTGCATTTTTCTTGCTGTTTTAACGTGACTCATATATAAAACTCCTTTACACGATAATTTCCACAGTACAGTATAACAGAAAAAGATGATTTTGACAATATATATAATACTTATAATATATTTGTGTGTAAAACAAATGAAATTAATTTGTGAAAAAATGTAAACACGGAATTTGTAAATTCTTTTCAGTGATTAATTTTTGCTTCAGAGATATAATAAATAGGCGCATAAAGGCGGAATCTCACAAAAAATTCACTTAAATGAGAATAATTAGTAAACTTTTCATAAAAAAGCAAAAAGGTCTTTTATTTTATGAATTAAGGTGATATAATACTTAAGTTAAATAGTGTCTTACTGCGCTATTATAGAGATTTTTATTGCCCGAGACGGGGCGTGAATGTAGAAAGATAGATATTTCCGACAGCAAATACTACGGAAAGAGGAGATTTGATTTTGGAAAAGCTTGTTATCCACGGCGGTAACAGATTATCCGGTGAAGTTGAAATCAGCGGTGCAAAAAATGCCGCAGTTGCAATTATCCCTGCAACACTTTTAGCTCAGGATGTTTGCCGCATTGAAAATATACCCAATATCAGCGACGTATCTTGTATGATCAGAATTCTCAGTCAGATGGGTGCTCAGATCAGATACATCAATAAACACACAATTGAAATTAACACAAAGACTGTCAATTCTTATATTGTACCCCACGAGATGACAAAACAGCTTCGCGCTTCATATTATCTCATCGGTGCACTTCTCGGCAGATACTCAAGAGCTAAGGTTGCACTTCCCGGCGGATGCAACTTCGGTGTAAGACCTATTGATCTTCACATCAAAGGCTTTGAGCTTCTCGGTGCAACTGCAACAGTTGAAAATGCTATGATCAATGCAACTGCAGACCACCTTACAGGCAGTCCTATCTATATGGATAAAGTCAGTGTTGGTGCTACTATCAACGTTATGCTCGCTGCTGTTAAGGCAAGAGGTCTGACTATTATCGAAAATGCAGCTAAAGAGCCTCACATTGTTGACCTTGCAAACTTCCTTAATGCAATGGGTGCAGACGTCAGAGGCGCAGGCACAGACGTTATCAAAATCCACGGCGTAAGCAATCTTCACGGCTGCACATATGCTATTATTCCCGACCAGATTGAAGCGGGCACCTATATGGTTGCCGCAGCTGCAACAGGCGGTGATGTTCTTGTTAAAAACGTAATTCCCAAGCACCTTGAGTCAATTACAGCAAAGCTTCTTGAATGTGGAGTCAATGTAACAGAATATGACGACAGTGTGCGCGTTCAGTCCGACGGCAAGTTTAAAAAGATTAATCTTAAGACTATGCCTCACCCGGGCTTCCCCACAGATATGCAGCCTCAGATGGCGGTTCTTCTCAGTGTTGCTGAGGGCACAAGCCTTGTTTCCGAGGGTGTGTGGGATAACAGATTTAAATATATCGATCAGCTCATCAGAATGGGAGCTAATGTTCAGGTTGACGGCACAATGGCTGTTTTCCAGGGCGTTGAAGAGCTCACAGGTGCTCCTGTAAAAGCTGATGACCTCAGAGCTGGTGCGGCAATGATTATTGCAGGTCTTATGGCAAGAGGCACCACAGAGGTTGAAGATATCATCTATATCGACAGAGGCTATGAAGATTATGTTGAAAAGCTCAGAAATATGGGCGCTGACATTTATCGCAAAGAGATTCTTCAGCAAAACGATATAGAGTCAGTAGGCTAAACTAAGAAAAATTCGGCAGTACAATGTATTACCGAATTTTTTATTTTGAAAAAGGAGATTGAAAGATGGCAAGATTCTGCTCACTGTATTCATCGAGTTCAGGCAATTCAACATATATAGGTTCAGCAAAAACTGCTATTCTCGTTGATGCGGGTGTCAGTGCAAAAAAGCTCAAAGAAGCACTTCTCGGGAGAGAGATCGACCCGTCAACTCTTGGTGGCATCTTCATAACTCATGAGCACAGCGACCATATAAACGGTATGCGCATACTCGCTTCTACATATAAAATTCCCGTTTATGCCACAGAGGGTACATTGGCATTCCTCGAAGAAAACGGCAAAGTTACAAATAAGTTCCCTTATGAAGTTATTCCTTATGAGGGTATGCAGGTGGGCGATATTTTTATCAAGCCTTTTCGTACCCCCCACGACAGCAGAGAAAGCTGTGGCTATCGCATAGAAATGCCCGGTGATGTCAGAGCTGCCATTGCCACTGATATAGGCAAAATTACAGACGAAATCAGAGAGAATATCATTGACTGTCAGCTTGTTATGCTGGAGTCAAACCACGATATCGGTATGCTTCAGAACGGAATTTATCCCTATGCCCTGAAAAGACGCATCCTTTCGGATGTAGGACATCTTTCAAATATAGCTTGCGCTGAGATGACTGCAGAGCTTGTTTCAAAGGGTACAAGCAGAATTTATCTCGGGCATCTGAGTAAAGATAACAACTTCCCTGACCTTGCATATCAGACAAATCTTGCGGCTATCACTGAAAAAACAGGTGCGGTTATCGGCAGAGACTTTCTTATGGAAGTCAACAAAATCGAAAATGATAAGGGTATCATCAGATTCTGAGGTGAAAAATATGCTTAACATAACAATTGTTGCTATCGGCAAACTTAAAGAGCAATACCTGCGCGATGCTTCGGCAGAGTACCAAAAGAGACTTTCGGCAAGCTGTAAGCTTAACATTGTTGAGCTTAACCCCGAAAAGCTCAGCGATAACCCGTCGGCTAAAGAAATCGAAAACGCCCTTAATAATGAGGGCAAAAAGATAATTGAAAAGATTCCTAAGGGTGCAAGGGTTTATGCAATGTGCATTGAGGGTAAACAACGCACAAGTGAAGAATTAAGCAGAGAAATCGACAATCTCGCTCTCGAGGGCGCAAGCAATATCGTCTTTATTATCGGTGGGTCATTTGGTCTTAGCGACGAAGTGAAAAAGCTTAGCAATTACAGACTTTCAATGAGTAAGATGACTTTTCCCCATCAGATTGCACGCATAATGCTCCTTGAACAGATTTACAGAGCTATGCAGATTTCACTGGGCACAAAATATCACAAATAATCGTTGACTTAAGAAAAGAGTCGTGATATAATTACTCGGCTTTTTTAAAATAAAACAAAAATCAACACGGAGGAAAAACAAATGGAATTTTTCGGTTTTACCCTTTTCGGCTCCATGACAGGCGGAGCACTCTTAGCTGTTTCAGCAGTTATTTTCGTTGTAGGTCTTGTATTCATCATCAAGGGCGGCGACTGGTTCGTTGACTCAGCTTCATGGTTCGCAGAAGCTACAGGTATCCCCAAGTTTGTAGTAGGCGCTACAGTAGTATCATTCGCAACAACTCTCCCCGAGCTTCTTGTATCAGTAAGAGCTGCTATGAACGGCTCAGCTCAGCTTGCTATCGGTAACGCAGTCGGTTCAGTTACAGCAAACACAACACTTATCATGGGTGTTTCACTTGTTGCAATGGCAGGCGTTGTAAACAGAAAGAGCTTTTCATTAAAGGGTGGACTTCTTCTCGGTGCAGCTATTGCACTCACACTTCTCTCACTCACAGGCTCACTTCCTACTTGGTCAGCATATGTGCTCTGGGCTATCTTCCTTGTATTTATGATCAGCAACCTTGTTGAAGGTAAGAAGGCTAGTGCAAGTGACGAAATCGACACATATGAAAAGAAAGAAGTTCCCAAAAAGATTCTTTTCTTCATTCTCGGCACAGCAGGCATCGTATTCGGTGCTGAATTCCTTGTAGGTTCAGGTCAGACAATTGCTAAGAGCATGGGTATCAGCGAAGCTATCATCGGTTTCACAGTTATCGCTCTCGGTACATCACTTCCCGAGTTTGTTACAACACTCACAGCTATCCGCAAAAAGGAAAGCGGTCTTTCAGTTGGTAACATTGTAGGTGCTAACATCATCGACCTTACACTTATTCTTCCTCTTTGTGCTATCATCAACGGTCAGCCTCTCCCCGTAGAGCAGATGAATCTCAACTTTGACTTCCCTGTTTGCATTGCAGCTTGTGCAGTAGCAATTGTTCCCACAATCATTGCAGGCAAGTTTAAGAAGTGGCAGGGCGTAGCTCTTCTTGCAATTTATGCAGGTTATATGGTTGCTCTTGTGCTCAACGAAGTTGGCGTACTTGCATTAGCATAATCAGCGCGTTTTGGTTACTTTTGGGCGCCAGCAAAAGTAATGCCCGTCCGGCGAGGACATATAAAAAGAAATGAAAAGCAGTGTCCATCACTGCTTTTTGTTATAAGGAAGATAATACTATGACAATCAGAAAAGCAGAAAGAAAAGATATAGAAGCACTTCTCGAAATATACAACTACGAGGTCGTTTACGGAGTGTCAACTCTCGATATAAATGCAAAAACCATCGACCAATGGACTGTGTGGTTTGAAAATCACAACATAAAAAATCACCCTCTTATCGTCTGCGAAGACAAGGGTCAGGTTATCGGTTATTCCACACTCTCATCATACAGAGAAAAAGAAGCTTACGCCTCAACGGTTGAGCTGTCTATCTATGTGCACCCTGAGCACAGAGGTAAAGGCGTCGGCAGTTTACTTATGGGTGAGATAATCTCTATGGCGAAGGCAGATGAAACGGTACACACAGTGGTATCTGTTATCACCTCGGGCAATGCCGCTAGTGAAAGATTACACAATAAATTCGGCTTCACTTTCAGCGGTAGCATCAAAGAGGTGGGTATGAAATTCGGAAAATATCTCGATATATCAAATTATTATCTGATTGTTTGATTTTCTGAGTGTAAATTTTTTATGAAACTCTTGATTATCGGGCAATAATATGATAGAATAAAGACAATCCAAGGTATCCGAGTGGGCTCAAGCGAGTCCGCTCTTCTTTGTTGCCTTGAACAATACAATTGAATATTTTAAAAAGGAGTGATTTTAATGGCAAAGGGCGGTAATACCGTAAAAACTGTCTGGGAAATCGTTGAACCATTCGCAGAAGAACTCGGTCTTAAAATCTGGGACGTTCGCTTCCTTAAAGAGGGCAGTTCCTGGTATCTGAGAATCTTCATTGACAAAGACGGCGGCGTTTCCATTGACGACTGTGTCGACCTTACCCATGCAATCAACAAACCTCTTGATGAGGCAGACCCCATTGAACAGGCTTATTTTCTTGAGGTGAGCTCACCCGGTGTTGAAAGAGACTTAGTCAGAGACGAGCATTTCACAGCGTACATCGGCGAAAAAATCAAGGTGAAAATGATCAGACCCGTTGAGGGCAAAAGAGAGTTCAGCGGAATTCTCGCAGATTACAGTGACGGCAACATAACCATCAGCTTTGAAGACGAAAGCGGCTTTACTTTCACAAAGAAAGAAGCTTCCTGGATCAAGGTTGACGATTTTGATATGTAATATAAACGATAAAAGTAAATTAAGCGAAAGGATTGAGTATAAAAAATGAACAAAGAATTTTTTGAAGCAGTAGCAATGCTCGAAAGCGAAAAAGGTATTTCTTCTCAGTACATCTTCGAGAAGATTCAGGCAGCTATCATCTCAGCTACCAAAAACACATACGGCAACAGAGACAACGTTGTTGTAGACATCGACCCCGAAAAGAAAATTATGAATGTATACGTTAAAATTGCAGTTGTTGAGGAAGTTGAAGAACCCGCAGCTGAAATGACTCTTGAAGAGGCTCGTGCTTATGATGCTAACGCTCAGGTTGGCTCATTTATCGAAATTGCTCTCGAACCCAAGAAGTTCGGCAGAATCGTAGCTCAGACAGCTAAGAGCGTTATCCGTCAGGGTATCAGAGAGGCTGAAAGAGAATTAGCAAATCAGGAATTCCAGAACAGACATCAGGAAGTTGTAACTGCTAAAATCAACATCGTTTATCCTGATACAGGCGATGCTCAGATTGAAATCGGCAGAGCAACAGCAATTCTTCCCAAAACAGAACAGCTTCCCGGCGAA
>JAZRDY010000098.1:0-8523 GCA_045660525.1 Acutalibacteraceae bacterium
ATAATAATCTTTTTAGTGGCAGTTATTATTGCTCAGTGTGTTGGTATCAGCAAGATTGAAGCTGAAAAACAACAGCCTGACGAAGAAGTTACCGAACAGGTTGGTGCTACTGTGCAGACAACAGTTCAGCCTCAACCTCAGACTACAACTCAGCCTCAGGTTGCACAGCTCACACAGACAGTTACCGAAAACAATGATGTTACTGCTCCCTCGGACTCTGCCGAAGCGGAAAAGGGCAAGCCTGAAAGTACTAAAGAGATAATCGATCAGTATACACTTCTCGTTGATAAGTTCAAACAGCAAAAGCCTGCATATAAGAAAAAGGAATATCAGGCACTTCCCGTTGAATATCATAATTTCAGCTCGGTTATCAATAAGGCTCTCGATCTTGCAGCAGGTTATATGGTAACAGAAGACGAAGCTGAAGAGCTCATAAGAGCTGCGGGTGCTGAAGAAATCATCAATGATATGCCTGTTCACGGCTCAGATAAGGGCTGTGTTCTGACAGATTATGATGCAGTTTCATGGGCAAAGTGCGAAGATAAGGGCGACGGCACATATGAAATTTCATTCTCACTTAAAGAAGAAGTCAATCCCGAGCCTACTCCTGCAGATACTCTTGTTCCCGTATCGGCTCACGGCGCAGTTATGCAGCCTATGGCTTTTGCGGACATCAAGGCAGAGGTTGACAATGTTGTTGCTAAGATTCCCGGCGTCTCACTTAACACTCTTGATTTATATTACCGCGATCACGTTTACAGCTGTGTTTATAACCCCGAAACTGACGAAGTGCTTTCAATTACACATCACATCGTAATTGATATCGTGGTCAATGCAGATGTTTTCAGCAAGACAATCGACGGCTCAGCAAGACTTCTCAATGAGATGTTTATTTACGATATCACTTGGTAAAAGTTTACAGCCATCCTTTTGAGGGTGGCTGTTTTTGTGTTTTAAACTGTTGAATTTTTTGTTTTTTTTATGCTATATATGTTGCATTGAAAATAAAGAGGTGTTATAATGAGTTATTATTTTTTAATACCTTGATACAAGGAGATGTTCATTATGAAAATAGGTATTTACGGTTACGGTAATCTTGGCAGAGGCGTTGAGGATTCAATTAAGAGAAATCCTGATATGGAGCTTGTTGCAGTCTTTACAAGAAGAAACCCCGACTCTCTTAAAATAGAAACTGAAAATGTACCCGTAGTGTCAACTAATGACATTATGGATTGGAAAGATAAAATTGATGTTATGATTATCTGCGGCGGCAGTGCAACGGACCTGCCCGAAATGACTCCCAATCTTGCTGAGCATTTCAATGTTGTTGACTCATATGATAATCATTCATCAATCCCCACGCACTTTGCAAATGTTGATGCAAAAGCTAAAGAGGGATCAACAACAGCTCTTATTTCCTGCGGTTGGGACCCGGGTATGTTCTCGCTTAACAGACTTTATGCTTCTTGTGTACTCCCTGACGGAAACGACTATACTTTCTGGGGTAAGGGCGTATCACAGGGCCACTCCGATGCTATCAGACGCATTGAGGGCGTTATTGATGCAAGACAGTATACAGTACCCGTTGAAGAAGCAATGGAAAGAATCAGAAACGGTGAGACTCCTGAGCTTACAGCAAGAGAAAAGCACAAGAGAGAATGCTATGTGGTGGTTGAAGACGGTGCAGATAAAGACAGAATCAGAGATGAAATTATCAATATGCCCGCTTACTTCGCTCCCTATGATACAACAGTAACTTTCATCACTATGGAAGAAATGAAAGAAAAACACGGTGAGCTTCCCCATGGCGGCAGTGTTATAAGAACCGGTAAAACTGGCAAGAATAACTGTCACAGCCAGGTGATCGAATATAAGCTTACCCTTGACTCAAACCCTGAGTTTACCGGCAGTGTACTCACAGCCTATGCAAGAGCAGTTTATCGCCTTGCAAAAAGAGGTGATTTCGGTTGCAAAAGTGTTTTTGATATTGCTCCCGCTGACCTTTCACTTCAGTCAAGAGACGACCTTCTCGCTCATATGCTTTAAAATATAAATTTAAAGGAACGAAATATTATGTTATGTGAAAATATTGGTGTAAACGGTGCACATCTTACCTTTGCAGGCAGAGATGTCACCGAGCTGGCAGCTAAATACGGAACTCCTCTTTATCTTATGGATGAAGATAAAATACGCGCTAATTGTCGCACCTATAAAAAGGCTATGGATGACTTTTTCGGTATGGGCAGTTTACCTGTTTTCGCAAGTAAAGCAGCTTGCTTCAAGCGCATTTATGAAATAATGAAAGAGGAAAATATGGGCATTGACCTTGTTTCCTCAGGTGAAATTGCAACTGCTGTTAAGGCTGGTTTCCCTATGGAAAACTCATACTTCCACGGCAATAATAAAACTGACTTTGATATCAACTTTGCCATGGATAGCGGTGTTGGTCACTTTATGGTTGACAATATGTGTGAACTCCAGGCTATCAATGCTTTTGCAGGTCAGAGAGGTATCACTCAGAAAGTTATCCTCAGACTCACACCGGGTATTGACCCTCACACCTATGCTGCAGTTGCAACGGGTAAGGTTGACTCAAAATTTGGCATTGCTATCGAAACAGGTCAGGCAGAAGCTTTTGTAAAAGAGGCTAAAGATTTTGAGAATATCGAAATCGTAGGTTATCACTGCCACGTTGGCTCTCAGGTTTTCAACGAAGAGGGTAACGTTTATCTTGAAGCAGCAACAATTATGCTCAAATTTTTCGCTGATATGTATCATAAATATAATGTAAAGGCTGAGATTCTCAATATGGGCGGCGGATTTGGTGTCAGATACACAGATACAGACCCCTATATGGATATTGCAGGCAATATCGAAACTCTTTCAATGCACATTAGAGATATCGCTGAAAAGCTCAGTATTCCTATGCCTCGTGTGCTTATGGAGCCCGGCAGAAGTATCGTTGCCGATGCAGGTATGACTCTTTACAGTGTCGGCACTATCAAAGAAATTACAGGCTATAAGAACTATGTTTCTATTGACGGCGGTATGACAGATAACCCGAGATATGCTCTCTATGGCTCAAAGTACACTGTGCTTCTTGCTAACCGTATGGGTGAGGACTGTAGTTTCAAGGCTGATGTGGCAGGCAGATGCTGTGAAAGCGGCGATATTATTCAGCCTGATGTTATTATGCCAAAGCCCGTACGCGGTGATATCGTTGCCGTATGCACAACGGGTGCTTATAACTACTCAATGGCATCTAACTATAACCGTGTACCAAGACCTGCTGTTGTTATGCTCAGCGGCGGTGAGGACTATGTTGCTGTTAAGCGCGAAACATTTGAAGACCTTATAAGAAATGATATATAAAAATATAACGCAGAGATTTTGGTCTCTGCGTTGTTTGTTATGTAGTTTTTTTGTCAGAAAAGAATGTGAAGGATAGCTTTTGTGAAACCTTTGAGAAGAGCAAGGTTGATGATTGATGAAACGCCTGCGAAAAGAATTGTAAACATATCAAATCCTCCTGTAATATATTACAGCAATTGCTGTATAAGTATTATATCAAAAACAGATTGTATTTTTCAATATGTTAATTTGAAAAAATAAATATAAAAGTAAAACGATAATTTTGTGAAATTTATATCAGTTGGTTTATCTTATTGCATTATGTATATAATATTGACTTTCGGGCATTTGAGTGATAAACTGAGTTTATAAACAAAGGAGGAAAAAACAATGAAAAAAATATTATCTGTAATTTTGGCTGTGGTTATGATTTTTGCTGCAATGCCGATGGCTTTTGCTAAAGAGGATGTTCTGAAATTCGGAGAAGACGGAAAATTTCGTATTTTACAGATAAATGATTTTCAGGATATCGATAATACAAACGTTGAATCTTTGAAATTTCTCAATGCTGTGCTTGATAAATATCAGCCTGATCTCGTTGTGCTTGTAGGTGACCAAATCAGAGACGGCATTTCCGGTGCTTCTGTGGAACGTCTGAAAACAGCAATATATAATCAGGTTATACCTATGGAAGAAAGAGGAATTCCCTTCATTTTCACTTTCGGAAACCACGACAGAGACTATATCAACATATTCCCTATGGAAGAACAAGCTAAATATTATCGCAGCTTTGAATATTGTTATGCAAATGCAGACGGTGCTGATGGCGGTACATATAACACTGTTATTTACGGCAAGGACGGTGTAACACCTGCTCTTAATGTTTATATGATGGATACACAGCATTGGAATGGTACCGGTACAACCAGCGGTGTGACTGCAGAACAGGTTCAGTGGTATGTTGATACAAGCAATTCTCTTAAAGAGATAAACAACGGTGAAGTAGTACCATCACTTGTATTTCAGCATATTCCCGTTAAAGAGATATTCAAACTTCTTAAGGTTGTGCCTCAGGATACTCCCGGTGCACTGAAGAGCAAGTTTACTAACGAGTATTATGTGCTTGATGAAGATGCAGATTGGATAGGCGACCGCAATGTAATGAGAGAAACTCCGGCTTGTGAGCACCCGGATAAAATTACGGGACAGTATGAAGCATGGGTTCAGCAGGGGGATATTATCGGTGCATATTTTGGTCACGATCACGTTAATACATTTGTCGGCAGAACAGAAGACGGTATAGTTCTCGGTTATAACGGCGGTTTTGGTTTTGCTACATACGGTGATCCCGGTGAAAGATATACAAGAATTTACGATTTTACCGAGGGTGATGTAGAAAATTATACCCAGCAGAATATCTTCTATACGGAAGTTGTGAAAGAAGATGTTACGCCTGAACCTGAACCTGAAATTCCTGATGATGATTGTGCTTGCAACTGCCATAAAGGCGGTATAGCAGGGTTCTTCTGGAAAATTGCTAATTTCTTCAATAAGCTCTTCGGTATAAAGAAAAAGCAGTTGTGCGGTTGCGGTGCCGAACATTGGTGATGCAGAAACAGCTATTTAATTAAGTGAGATTCAGAGGTGAGGTCGGCGGCTCCATAGGCGAAGCCGAAGGCTTCGCCTCAGCGGCTTTAAGTCGCTGTAAATCGCTGTGCGATTTAATGGAGCCGCCGCCTGCCTTTACCGCAAAATAAATTTAAAAATCTTCATAAAAACTATTGACAAACCGTTGCCTTTGTGATAATATATCTGCACAACAAAGCAGAGCAGCTATGCGTTCTCACCTTGCGGATAAGGTTCCTGTAAGGTCAATAGACTAAATTCTTAGTGTATTGGTGCGTGAACGTTACTGCGTTCACGCTTTGATTTTTATGGCGAAAAGCCACGCAATATTTTGGAGGTGTATGAACATCGCTATCAAAGAAATGCAAATCAATGAGGAAATCCGCGATAAGGAACTTCGAGTAATCATGGGTGATGGTGAAGTGCTCGGTATCATGTCAGCGGATGAAGCTTTAAGAATTGCCGAAGAAAAAGATCTGGATTTAGTTAAAATCGCTCCTCACGCCGTTCCTCCCGTATGTAAGATTATGGACTACGGCAAATACCGTTTTGAACAGACAAAGCGCGAAAAGGAAGCAAAGAAAAATCAGCATGTTGTTGAAATTAAAGAAATCCGCCTTTCACTCGGTATCGACACCCACGACTTTGAAACTAAAGTAAACCACGCAAAGCGTTTCCTTACAAGCGGAAATAAAGTTAAGGTTTCAATCAGATTCAGAGGCCGTGAAATGGCTCACACAGAAAACGGTCTTGTCACAATGAAAGACTTTGCCGATGCCTGCGCTGAGTTCTGCGTAGTTGAAAAAGCTGCAAAACTCGAAGGTAAATCAATGATGATGTTCTTGGCTCCAAAGCCTAAAAAGTAATAGGAGGAATTAACAATGCCTAAAATTAAAACACACAGCGGTGCAAAGAAACGTTTTAAGCTCTCAAAGAACGGTAAGCCCATCCGCTACCATGCAAACAAGTCACACATCCTTACTAAGAAAAACACAAAGCGTAAGAGAGGTCTTCGTCAGACAACTGTTGCTGATAAGACAAACGAGAAGCAGATCAAGCGTCTTATCCCTTACAAATAATATCACCATCTAAATCAATTTAATAACAACGGAGGTATTTAATCATGGCTCGTATTAAAGGCGCAATGATGACTCGCAAGAGAAGAAATAAAGTATTAAAGCTCGCTAAGGGCTACTATGGCTCAAAGCACAGCCTCTTCAAGACAGCTAAGCAGGCTGTTATGAAGTCAGGTAACTATGCATACATCGGCAGAAAGCAGAAGAAGAGAGATTTCCGTCGTCTTTGGATCACAAGAATCTCAGCTGCTTGCAAAGCTAACGGTATGAACTACTCAACATTCATGAACGGTCTCAAGAAGGCTGACATCAATCTCAACAGAAAGATGCTCTCAGAAATCGCTATCGCAGACCCCGCAGCATTCACAGCTCTCACAGAAAAGGCTAAGGCTGCTCTTTAATTTAAAACTTACGTCCGAGATTTTTCTCGGGCGTATTTGTGTTTTTAAAGCGGTATAATATGCAGGTAATTTTGGTATAAAATATCACTTTTTAACCCTATTTTTAAGTTGTGACCTATGATTAAATCAAATAAATTTTGTTAAATTTAATGATATGTCACGGAAAGGAAAACACTATGATTTCTATAGATTCCGTCAGTAATGAAAGAATTAAATCTGCAGTGAAAATTGCGTCTTCAGCAAAAACAAGACGTCAGACCGGTATGTTTTTTTTAGAGGGACTTCGACTTTGCCGTGATGCCGCGGTAACGGGGTACCATATCGACAGCTTTTTTGTAAGCAGTCGTGCCTATGAAAGATTTAAGGAAGATGCAGATTTCATCGCCGAAAGGTCAAAGAGTGCATTCATCATTTCAGACCTTGTTGAAAACAAACTCGCTCTTACTCAAACATCCCAGGGCTTTTTCTGCCTTTGCAGAATGAAAGAAGACAGCGGCATCTCTGACGTCGATTTCTCGGGTAAATACATAGCTCTTGAAAATCTTCAGGACCCTGCAAATTTAGGCGCTGTCTGCCGTACTGCTGAGGCACTCGGTATCAGCGGTGTCATCGCAGAGGGTGGATGCGATATTTATTCTCCCAAGGCGCAGAGAGCTGCTATGGGCTCACTGCTTCGACTGCCTGTTATCAGGTGCGAAAATCTTGCCGATACCCTCGAATATTTAGGCGAAAACGGGATGAAGCTTTATGCTACTACTCCTGATACTGAAGCTGAAAAAATTACCCTTTGCGATATGAACGGGGGAGTTGTTTCGGTTATCGGCAACGAGGCAAACGGTGTTTCTGATGAAGTTTTTGCTCTTTGTGAAAAGGTGACAATTCCTATGCTTGGCAGAGCAGAATCTCTAAATGCATCTATGGCTGCAGCCATAACAATGTGGGAAATGATGCGCTGAGGTGGAATATGGACGAAAGACATTACTGGTTGTGGCTTCAATATGCAGTTGCGCCCGGTGCAAAGCTGAAGGAGTTTTATCACAAATATCACGCAGCAAAAAGCTTTTATGAAGCAGGCTCTGATGAGTGGGAAAATTTCTTCGGCAGCAAAAGAAAAAGCGTCTATAAGCGCTGCTGCGAAAAGACACCTGAAGATTTTACGCAGATAGTTGAATTTTGCGATAAGCACTTTCTTAAGATACTCACTCCCGAAAGCGAATATTATCCGCAAAATCTTCTTGCTATAGATGATTTTCCTGCGGTGCTTTTTGTTAGAGGTGACTATAAATGCCTGAACGAGAGTGTATCCTTTGGCGTTATTGGTAGCAGGACCCCTTGTGTTTACGGTGAAAATGCAGCGAGAAACATTGTTACGACTCTCTCGGAAAACGGCGCCCTGGTTGTTAGTGGTGGGGCTTTGGGCATCGACAGTGTTGCTCATAAAACTGCCGTTGAAGCAGGTGGCAAGACTGTGTTGGTAATGGGCTGTGGTCACGGTTACGGTTATCTTCCAGAAAATGCCAATCTTCGCAAAGCTGTGACAAAGCAAGGTGCTGTTATCAGCGAATACCCACCATTTTCACCTGTGACTCAAGGAACATTTCCTCAGAGAAACAGAATTATTTCGGGTATGTCTCAAGCGGTGGTTATCATCGAGGCTGCGGAATACAGCGGTACTTTCAGCACCGCCAATCATGCCATAAGACAAGGCAGAGAGCTTTTTGTACTTCCCGGAGATGTTAACAGCGGAAATTTTGCCGGCTCAAACCGACTCATAACTGAGGGTGCAAAGGCTGTTTTTTCAGGGGAGGATATTCTCGTCAAATGTGATTTGCTCAAAAAAGTCAAGCACTTCAAAGGTGTTAAGTCGGGAATCGTTTTTACAGATATTGATAAAAAATCATCCGAAGGCAAAAATTTTGCGCCAAAAACAAAAAAGAAAAAGCCAAAGACGGCTGAAAAAAAGAAAACTGAAGAAAAAATTCAGGAAAAAACTGAAAATATTATAAAAAATCTTCCTGCAGGTATTTCTAAAAATGCAGAGATAGTGTATAATATAATGTCCGACGGTA
>JAZRDY010000099.1:0-16564 GCA_045660525.1 Acutalibacteraceae bacterium
ATGTAGGAAAGCATAATCGGGGTTGTCTTCTTCGCTTAAATATGTATCAATGATATATTCAGCAAATTTAGGTGCAATCTCATTCATACCGAGACCTATAAATCCTGAGTCCCAGGTGTAAAGGCAGTCCCAACGCTTGCCGGGAGTGTGATGAATGATATAGTCACCGTGTTTATAAATAGGATAAACCACATTTGTCATAAGAGTTGCGGCTAAAATCTGATTGCTGAGCTTATATTTTTCGCCAGAGGGATTAAGCTTTATATCGATAGCTGTTTCTTTAGCCTTGAGATAGATTTCTTCATACTCTTCTTCGATGAGGTAGTCGGTTTCGCCTTTTGAGATAACCGCATACTGAACCTTGGTTTCGCCTGCTTCAATAAATATAGTGTGGCTGATAGCATTGTGGAAGAAGCCTTCGTCGCTATGCTTGCGATTGAATGCACCTGTGAAGCTCTCGGTTACATCGTCAAAGGTTTCATCAGCATTAGAAAGTCTCGCTGTCATACAGTCTTCGAGAGCACCTGTTTCGATTTCTCTGAAGCGGGTATTGTCATCAAAGACGCGGAGTCTGTATTCTCCCTTGATTTTTTCATATTTGAGAGTTGTGAGATAGCCCTTATCGCATTTAGCATTGTCAATTTCAGGGATGAAATTAACACCCTCAGTATAGACAACTATGTTATCTTTGTCATTTTCTTCGGTGATAGCCATAAAGTCGAACTCTGCCGCACCTGTGCCCTCACCGATAAATTCAAGGCTAAGCTGTCCTTTTTCAACTTTTCCGAGGAAAACAAATTTAATTTCGGGTGTATCGCAGGGAGAAAACTCGATTGTTTTATCGCCGAGTGTGAAAGTCGCAGTTTTTGTGCTGTTAATATAGTGTACGCCAACTTGCTTGCCCTGCTCATAATAAATATCACTTGTACGATATCTTATAGCAAGAACAGCATTGTCAAAATCTTTATCTATATTGACTGTATACTTAACCTTGTCGCCCTTTGTTGCACCGAAAGGTTCAATTACGCGGTGAGGCATATGCCACTTTTCAGCTCGGTCACCAAGGCCCTTACCACTGACAAAAGCTTTATCAAGGAATAATCCTTTCTTTTTGCCGTCAGCATTCTGCTGATCCCAGGGGCGGGGGATAGCGTATGAATATTCGCTATAGTCTGTCGCGTCCCAATAAACACATTTGGCAGGAAGAGCAACCTCTGTGTATAAATCCTGAGGATATTCGATTGATGAGAAATAGTTTACAACGCAGTTTTTTATAATGTCGGTATTATTGACAATTTCAGTTCTTACAAGTAAGCTGTTGTCGGTGAGCTTGGTGTAAGAAACATCGGCAATAACTTTATCTTTCCACTGAAGATCGTGTCTGTAAGAATAGAAAGAATAATCCTCGTTACAAAGCCAGGGGTGATATGCGCTCGGCAGAGTAACATTAGGAACTTTTATATCAAATGCGCTTATTGCAGGGCTAACATTAAGATCAAAGCGTATGCCGCTGTATTTTTCGTGTTCAGCAATATGAGAAAGGCCTGCATACTTTTTTGAAAACGGTCCCCAACCAAAAAAACAACCGAATTTATCTTCCATAATAAGAAACCTCATTTCGATATATATTATAGTATTCAAACAAATTATACAACATGTAGTGATTTATTGTCAACTGTTTCACATAAATTGCAAGTTTGGTCAAAGTTAGTACATAAAGTTTACTTATGATTAAAACAATCAGGCAGAAAAACATATATATGGTGAAAAAAATTCTAATTATTTGAAAAAACCCTTGCATTTTGTGGCCATTGGTGTTATAATCATCACGAAAAATTATGAATGTTAATCAGGAGGTATTCCTATGAAAAAAGTTTTAGCGTTACTTCTTTCGGTTTTGATGCTTTTCAGTGCATTTACAACAAGCTCTTTCGCAGCAAGCTATTCAACTAATTATTCACTTGTTGATCAGTTAAGAGAAACTGATGTTATTAATGACAATCAGGTTATTCTTAGTTTTAATCTTCAGGGTGGCACAATTTTCGGTGCTGTACCTGTATATAACACAGACACAGGCTTATTCGAAAGCGTAGAGGGTGTTACAGGTATATATCATATGATTCCTGACAACTCACAGATGGCAAACGGTACATATGGCAGCCCTCTTCACACAGCCGGCACAACAGTTCCCCTTCCCTCAGTAATCGCTCCCGAAGGATTTGTATTTGACGGTTGGGAATACAATAACCGTGTTTACACAGGCAACAGCTTTTTCAGAATTCCTGTTGCAAACTATGAGCTTTATCCGAGTAAGGCTGTACTCTATTTTACAGCTGTTTACAGCCCTGCTGAAGTTGAAGGTGATATCTTCTCCACCCTTATCGGTGTAGTTGCCGGTTACCTCGGTGAAATTTTGGTTAAGCTTGGTATCATTGAAGATGCCGCAGTTATCGAAGAATTACTTAGCGGTCTGTTTTAATCGATAAGTTTATAGGAGGTAGTAAAAATGAAAAAACTTTTAGCTGTTATTCTTTCAGTTTTAATGCTTTTCGGTGCTCTTTCAGTTGGTGCAACAGCAGCATTAGATTTAGATACTAGTAACGATTTATATTTAAAAGGCCTTCAGGGTCAGTCAATACTTGCTTTTGACCTCAACGGTGCAAGCATCAAAGGTGTAGCAAGAGTTTATAACGGTTCAACACTTGATCCCACAACAGGCTTGTATGTTCCTAACTTTTCAAACGATTTCTTCTACACAGACAGAATGTACTATAAAGTACCCGAAAGCTCAGATCAGTACCTTGTAGGTGATGTTATCCCTCTTCCTGATGTGAATCCTCCTTCAGGTTATGCTTTCAGCGGTTGGTATTGTTATCAGACATATGATACATATGCAGGTGGTCGTGGTTTTGAAATTCCCGAGGATTGCGAAGGCAAAATCATTGAGTTCAGAGCAGTTCTTGTTAAAACCGAGCCAGAAGAAGACACAATGGGCGGTGTATTGGATATTCTTGTAAAGGTATTTGGTACAATTGTTGGTCTTCTTTTCTATCAGAGCGATCCTGACCCTGTTGAAGCAGGTATGGATATGATGAGAGACCTTCTCGAAAATCTCTTCTAAATCATTAATAGAAAGTCGGACAGAAAAAACTGTCCGATTTTTTTATTTGTAATTTAACAATACAATTATATATTAAGATTTGTAAACATTTATCGAAACACTTGACCTTTTGCAGCTATTCTGCTATTATATTATGAGAATAAAATGGTCTAATAATGTTTAAAGATAAAATTCAGGAGGTTCGCATATGAAATTTGATTTTTCAAGTCTTGCAAAAAATAAAAATATGCTGATAATTCTTCTGGCTATGGTTATTGTTTGCGGAGGTTCACTTCTTGGAGTAAAGAGTATGACTTCTAATTTTCAACCTCAGACAGATGCACTTACAACAACACAGGTTCCCACGGTTTCAACAACATTGCCAACCACAACGGAGCCAACTACTACAACAACTACAACAGAGGCAACAACTACCACAACAATGCCGTCAACCGACAGTCTTATTACTACTTTCCCGGTTGATGGTACAACAACCACAATACCAGCTACTCAGCCTACGACCGTTACCACAACTGACAGTGGTTTTACATTCCCTTCCCTTCAGATACCTTCAACTACAGCTTCAAGCGGTAGTTCATCAAGCGGTTCATTTTTAAGCGGTCTTACAGGTAACCTTTCAAGCAATGTCAAACCTGATGGCACTATTTTTGATCAGGGTGTTGCAGGTTTCCAGTTTAATCAGACAGGTAACTACTACTATACAAACACAGACCCTTGGCAGAGAACTCTCGGTTATAATGAGCTTTACGATAATGCTGCTGCATTCACAGCTATCTTTATTGATACAATGAGATGCAAGTTCAGATATGACAATAAAGACTGGATGATTCAGTTCTGGAAAGGCCAGTACGGTTATGTATTTATCGGTCATGAAATCGGCGTTTATTATAAGCCTATCGACAGAACAGCAGAGCACTACGACTGCGTAAGCGATGATGATTCACTTTATATGTCGATGAACGGTCTCAGAGACGGTGAAGTGCTTTATACTCGTGATTATGCTAAATATTGGTGGTGCACAGGTTTCGTACCAGGCAAGCTTGATAAGTTCTCAGACAGAAGTGAGCTTTCAATTGATGCAAGAATTACAATGAAAGATAAAGAAATGCTCGCGGCATTTGTTGATTCTCTTGCAAGCAACGGTATGATAAAGGGGCAGGACTTTACTGTTAAAGGTCTTGACGTTTATCTCGTTTGGTAAATTCAGTATACGCAACTAAATTTATTATAATATATTGATTTATAATGTATTTAGGTGTATAATATAATATCATATTGTATATTGCGGCTTAGTTCCGTTAATATAAATATTCAGAAAGGATTTGATAACCTATGAAAAAGTTTTTCGGCGTTTTAGTTGCAATCACTCTTTGCGTTTGCATGCTCGTGCCCGCTGCTTCAGCACTTGATTCAGGCTTGATTTCAGAGTACTTTGCAGGTGCAGATCTCAGCACACTTTCAGAGGCTGATTTAACAGCAATTCTTGGCGACCTTGGTCTCGAAGATCTTGATGTTTCAGCTATTATTAGTGGCGACGAAAGTTCACTCGCTGAGCTTGAAGCTTCACTTGGTGCACTTACCGGTGAAACTACAACAGCAGCTGCTTCATCATCAGACGAAGTTGCTTCAGGCGTAGATACAAGCTGGCTCACAGGCCTTCTCGGCGGCAGCATGGACACATCAGCTATCACAGATATGCTTGGTGGTTTAGGTGCAGGTGATCTTGATTCACTTCTCGGCACAGTTGAAGACGCATTCAGTGGCGCAGGTGTTGACCTTGGCGATTACGAACTCGGTGAAAACGTAGCAGGTGATTCAACAAGCGAATCAGCTCCCGCTACAGATGCAGTTGCAGGTATTGCAGATGCTCTTTTTGCCGGTCTTGAAGCACTCGGTCTTGACACAACACTTATCGAAGGCATGCTCGATAACGACATCGTAAACTTCTTCGCAAACATGTACATCGGTTTCAGTGGTGAAGTTGAAGAAACAACTACTGAAGAGCCTACTGTTATCACAACAACAGAAGCTCCCACAACAGTTGTTACAACAAAGACACCCGATACAGGTGATACATCAGCTGTATTCGCAGCAATCGCAACTCTTACAGTAGCATCAGCTGCAGCATTCGTTTGCCTTAAGAAGAAGGAAAACTAAGTAACCCTGATTTAACCGCATCTGTTTTACATAGCGGTTAATCAGAGGTTGCAAGATCTCTTATTTTAACTTTTTTAAAAAAGCTATAATAAAGGCTGTCACTTAAGTGGCAGCCTTTTTCCTTTTACATTTTTTTGTATTCTGTCGTTTTTTTCTGCGTTTATTCTGTGAATTCAGCACACCAAACGAAATCAAAAATCTGATTTGTCTCAATTGAGTTAATGGCATCTTTCTGAGAAATATCATCTTTCTTTTCTGTTGAGTCGTTTACACCGTACCAGGGCTCGATGCAGACATAAGGAGCGCCGGGCTTAGCCCATATTCCGAGATAAGGTGCTTTGCCGAGGAAGAAGCTTATCTTTTTGCCTGTTTCATTGAGGTTGAGGGTGATGTTTTCAGATTTAATATCTGAGAGAATAAGTGCATCCTCATTGAAAATATCTTCGGTTATTACTATATCTTTTTCATTGTCAAGAACGAGTGTCTTATCAGGGAGTCGCAAAGATTTCACAAGATCGATCTTCTCGGTGTAGAGGGTTTCGTTCTCATCGAATGAGAGTACGTCACCGATAGCGCAATTGAAAGCAGGGTGAGCACCGATTGAGAAGTACATAGTATTATCTGTCTTATTTTTTATTGCGTGAGAAACTGTAAGAACATTTTTGTTGAGAGTATATGTAACTGTAAGGTCGAATTCATAAGGAAAAATCTTTCGTGTTTCGGCAGTGTCCGAAAGTCGGAACTTAATTTTATTATCCTCTGCGCCAAGAAATAACCAGGGCATTTTTCTTGCAAATCCGTGTTTGGGCATCTCGTAGTCAGTACCGTCAAGGGTGTATTTATCGTTGATGAGTCTGCCGACAATGGGGAAGAGAATAGGTGCCTGACCGCCCCAGATATCGGGATTGCCCTGCCACATAAACTCATAATCTGTTTTCTTTGATTTGATTGAAGTAATTTCGCAACCAAAGTCTTTTACGCCAACAATGAGAAAGTCATTTTCAATATAACGTATCATAGCAATTCTCCTTTAATTTACAACATTTATAGGTTTGCCGCTGACAAAACCTTCGACATTGCTTCTGAAGATGTTCATAAGTCTTGTTCTTGCCTCAAGGCTTGCCCAGGCAATATGGGGAGTAATAAGACAGTTTTTGCAGGTGAGCAAGGGATTATCTTCTTTTGCAGGCTCTGCTGAAAGTACGTCTACACCTGCAGCTGCAATAATACCCTCATCGAGAGCCTTTTTCAGGTCTGCTTCGTTAATAACTGGACCTCTTGACGTGTTAATGAGAACCGCTGTCTTTTTCATTTTGCTCAGGAAGTTGATATCAACGAGGCCCTGAGTATCAGCTGTAAGAGGGCAGTGAAGTGAGATGAAATCAGATTTTGCGATAACATTATCAAGTGAAACAAAATCTACCTTGCCAAAGCCTGAATAGCTGCGGGTATTAGGCGAGTAGGCAATAACATTCATACCAAATGCATTGGCAATCTGAGCTACTGCACTGCCGATTTTACCGAATCCCACAATTCCAAGTGTTTTGTGTGCAAGCTCTGCAATAGGTGTCTTCCAATAGCAGAAATGTTCGCTGCGGCACCAATCGCCATTTTTTACGCTCTCATTGTGAAGAGCGACATTGTTTACAATTTCAAGCATCAACGCAAACACAAGCTGAGCCACACCGTCGGTGCTGTATGCAGGTATGTTTGACACAACAATTCCTCTTTCTGATGCATAGGCAGTATCAATTACGTTATAGCCTGTGGCGAGAGTTGAAATATATTTGAGTTTCGGCAGCTGAGAAAGAATATCAGCGGTCAGAACTGTTTTATTTGTTACAAGAATATCAGCCTCAATACTTCTTTCTATAACTTTTTCAGGGGGAGTAATATCATAGATATCATACTCCTCAACAATATTTTTAAGCCAATCCCAGGATAAATCGCCCGGATTTTCTGCGTAAGCATCTAAAATTACAAGTTTCATACATATCCTCCACATATAGATTTCACATAAGTATTATATCATATGGATGTAAATATGTCAGTAGTTTTAAAAAAATTACCTGTTGCTGCACAGATAATTTTATTTATTAATCTTAAAGTTTAAATTGTTGCCAAGAAAATTACCAAAATGTGTTGACCAAAAGTGATTTTTATTATAAAATAGAGTAGCGTATATTGTGAAATTTTATGCGTATTTTCATCAGAGAGGATGAGAGTACTTGAAAAAAAGAAGAAGCAAAACATATGCTATCAATACAATGGCGCTTATATGTTTTGTTTTAGCTTTAGCTATGATTATTCTCCTGAGAATTTTCAGCCTTGAAAGTTTCAATCAATGGTATAGCAAATACGTTGACACACTTGCTTCATATGAAGTTTGGATGCAGACCTACGGAGCTACATTTTCATCAGTATTTCTGATATTGCTTAACTTCTTTTTAAAAGCGGTTATACCTTGGTTTCCTATAGCCTGTATGTGTGTTGCAAGCGGTGTTTTATTTGAATGGTACTATGCACTGCTTATTAATATTGCAGGTATGATAATACTATTCACTGTCAAGTTTTATTGGGGCAGGCGTTTCGGAGGCGGCAATGCTGAAAAAATACTTGCCAAATATGAAACAGCATATGAATTTATAGATAAAAGCCGATTAGGTTCAGGCGTTGTGCTTTTCTTTTTAAGATTGGTACCGTTTATGCCTGCTAACTCTGTAAGCTGTCTTTACGGCTCTACGGATATTTCGTATTATCGATATATTATAATATCGGTTATCGGTTGTTTTTATAAGCTGTTTTCATATACAACAATCGGTCGCAGTGTTTATGACCCTGCGTCAGCTTGGTTTTTAGTGCCGATGATTGTATTACTGATTTTCTCGGGTATGATGCTCCTGAGTTTAAGCGGAGCAGTTGAATTGACAAAATTTTTAAATAAAATATTTTTCAGAAAGGTTGGCAAAGATGACAAGCTTCAATGAAATGAAGAAGCTCCTTGAAACCAAAGCACTCGATGAAAGCTTTTCAAGAGTGTACCTCAAAGAGAACTTCGAAACACAATACAACAGATTTTTAGAGGTGCTTGACGCATTCAAAAATCTCTTTGACAAAAACGAAGAAAGAGAAGTTGCACTTTTCTCTGCTCCTGGCAGAACTGAAATAGGCGGTAATCACACTGACCATAACCACGGTCTTGTTCTTGCAGGCGGTATCAGTCTTGATGCTATTGCGGTTGCTGCAAAAAATGAAGACGGAGTTATCCGCATTAAATCAGCCGGCTACCCCATGGATGAAGTAAGCTGCGATGACCTCGAAGTTAAAAAAGAGGAAGAGGGTCGCAGTAAGGCTATCGTCAGAGGTATTGCTGCAAGATTTAAAGAGCTTGGCTACAATGTTGGCGGTTTTGATGCAACTACAGCATCACAGGTGCTTTCAGGCTCAGGTCTTTCATCATCTGCGGCTTTCGAAGTGCTTGTCTGCACAATGCTCAACTATCTCTATAATGACGGTAAGGTTGATCCCGTTGAAATCGCAAAGATTTCACAGTATAGTGAAAACATGTATTTCGGCAAACCCTGCGGACTTCTTGACCAGATGGCATGCAGTGTCGGCGGTTTTGTAAGAATCGACTTTGAAGATACATCAAAGCCTGTTATCGAAAAGATTGACTTTGATTTCGGCAAATTCGGCCACTCACTTTGCATTGTTGATACAAAGGGCAGTCACTCAGATCTTACTGATGAATATGCTGCTGTAAGAAGTGAAATGGAAGCTGTTGCAGGCTTCTTCGGCAAGAGTGTGCTTCGTGAAGTTGATAAGGCAGATGTTATCAAGAACGCAGGCGCAATTGCTAAAGAGCTCGGCGAAAGAGCTGTTCTCAGAGCACTTCACTTCTATGGTGAAAATGAAAAGGTTATTGCTCAGGCAAAGGCTTTAAGCGAAGGTGACTTTGAAGCATTCAAAGATCTCATCATTGCCAGCGGCAGATCCTCATATATGTACAATCAGAATGTTTACACTTGTAAGGCTCCGAAAAATCAGCCCTTGTCACTTGCACTTCAGATCAGCGAGCAGATTCTCGACGGTAAGGGTGCATGGCGAGTACACGGCGGCGGTTTTGCAGGTACAATCCAGGCATTTGTTCCAAATGATATGATTGAAGAATACACAGGTGCAATGAAGGCTATCTTCGGTGATGATGCTTGTTATGTTCTTGCAATCAGACCTTTTGGTGGCGTACAGATATTTTAAATTCAGAAAAGGAGATATATCATGAAAAGAGTATTAAAATCAACTATTGCCCTTATATTATGCATATGCGTGATTTTTTCAGGCTCAGTTGTTGCTTTAGCAGCAGATGTTGCTACTCCTGCAAATGTAACTGTAAGTTCAAAAGCAGCTTCAGCTGTTAAGATTGTCTGGGGTGCTGTAAGCGGTGCAGCAGGCTATGGCGTTGAAAGAGCAACCAACCCTGACGGCGAGTGGGAAGAAATCAAAAAGAATGCTACTTCAGCAGAATACACTGACGAGAAAGCTACCGGCGGTAATACATATTATTACAGAGTACGTGCTTACATAAAGAGTGGTTTCCTTAACTTAGGCAAGACTTACGGTGACTATTCAGCTCCCGTTAAGGTTCTTGTAGATCCCGCTCAGGTTAAAGGTGTTAAATCAATTGAATCCGGTGCAACAAGCCTCACTTTGGCTTGGGACGCAGCTGCAGGCGCAAAGGGTTACCAGTTGTTTATGCTTGATAATACAACAAATCAGTATATCAAGTTAGCAACAACTTCAAAGAACACCTACACTATCAGAGAGCTCACAGACAGAACTACATACAAGTTTAAAGTAAGAGCATATCATAAGCTTGATGGTATCACATATGGTCCTTTCTCAAGTGAAGCATCAGCTACAACCTCACTTCCTGATGTAAAGGATTTTAAGCTTACTAAGGATGGTACTACATCAACATCATACACAATAGCTTGGTCAGCTGACTCAACTGTAAGCGGATTCCAGCTTGCTAAAAAAGATGGTACAACATGGAGAGAAATTCAGTTGGCTGAAGGCACAACAACTTATTCAGTAACAGGTCTTAAAGCAGGTGACCATGATCGTTATAAGATCAGAACTTATGTAAAGACTTCAAGCGGCTATACATATGGTAACTGGTCAGCTGAGCTTGTTGGCGGTACAATTCCTAAGGCTCCCACAGGTCTTAAGGTTGCTGCTAACACAGATAACGGCGCATCACTTACATGGGATTATATTGATGGTGCTGCAGGTTATGAGATTTACTGCCGTGATGAGTCCGGTAACTGGGGTCCTGTAGGTACAACAGAAACCAATCACTTCAATCACAGAAATCTTACCGAGAAAAAGACTTATGTATATCAGGTTCGCGCTTATGTAGGTACTAAGGCAGATCCTATTTACGGTATTCTTGGCGAAGAAATTAAATATGAACACATTCCTCTTGAGGTTCCCGACAGTGTATATCCCGAAGATTGGGACAAGACCGGTGTTATCGGTTATCTTTATGACCCTGTTGAAAAGTGCTTCTACACTGCTGATGACCCCTGGCAGAGAAACTTCGGTTACAGCGAAATTTATGACAACGGTGCAAGCCTTGTTGTAATCATTATCGAAACAAGCCGAATTAAGTTTAAGTATGACAACAGAAGATGGATGTTCCAGCTTTGGAAAGGTCAGTACGGTTGGGTTCTTTACGGTGCAGAAATCGGTATTTATACAATGGATATGAATATGCCTGTTGAACATTACACCTGTGCTAATGATGAAGATATGATCCAGATGGAAATGGAACTTTACGAACAGATCAACGGTCAGTGGGTAAGAACATTCGGACGTCCTTATGAGAGACAGTGGTGGCATACAGGTTTCGTTATCGGTAATATGATCGGTAGAAATAAAGATCTTCAGATGAGAGCAACACTCACAATGAGAGACTTTGCAATGCTCAGTGCTGTTGAAGAAGCTTTTGCAAGCAAGGGCTTCAAGAAGCTTGACGGTTCACTGAAAGAATTATACAATATGTTTAAGAGCGACGGTAAAGTTGAATATAAAGACGCTTACTATGTTGACGGTCTTGATATCCGCTTCTATTGGACAGAAAAATTTGACTAATTAATTTGCTTATGCCCTTGGTTTAATATCAAGGGCATTTTTGACATATTGACGGGAGGGAATATTATGAACAATATAAAAATCTCAGATGCCTGGTGTCTGAGTAATAACGGTGTTGAACTTTACGGAAAAGAAACAGACAGACTTACAAAGATAGTTCCGTCTGAAAGACAGCTTGAATTTATGGATATGAAATACTACAATTTTATCCATTTTGGCATCAATACTTTTTACGACAGAGAGTGGGGCGACGGTAAAGAAAAGCTCAAAAAATTCAACCCAAAGCATCTTGATACAGATCAATGGTGCAGAGTTCTCAAAAATTCCGGCAGCAAGGGTATAATTATAACTGCAAAACACCACGACGGTTTCTGCCTTTTTGATACAAAATATACTCAGCATAACGTAATGAATACGCCTTTCGGCAAAGATATAGTTGCTCTGCTTAGTGAAAGCTGCAAAAAGTACGATCTTAAACTCGGCATATATCTTTCACCGTGGGACAGACATGAAGAAACATACGGCACTGAAAGCTATAACGATTTCTTTGTAAATCAGCTCACAGAGCTTTGCGAGAACTACGGCGAGGTATTTGCTTTCTGGTTTGACGGAGCTTGCGGTGAGGGCAAAAACGGCAAAAAACAGATATATGATTGGGAACGATATTATCGTACCATCAGAAAATACCATCCTGATGCTGTAATATCTATTTGCGGTCCTGATGTTCGCTGGATAGGTAACGAGGGAGGCAAAGTCAGAGAATGCGAGTGGAGTGTTATCCCTGCTGAAAAAGACAGCAACAGCCTGATAATGGAAAACTCACAGACCGATGCAAAGCAGCTCAGAGAAATGGCTGAAAAGCTCGATGACTGCAGCAGTGACCTTGGCTCGAGAAAAGTTCTTCGTTGCTTCAGAAACCTCGTATTTAAGCCTGCAGAAGCCGATATTTCGATAACATACGGTTGGTTTTATCACGACAGTTTATATTATTTCCCAAGACAAATGAGAAGCGCTAAATATCTTGCGGAAGTTTTCTTCAATACTGTTGGAGGCAATGCAAGTATGCTTCTTAATATTCCGCCTAACAGAGATGGTCTTATCAGCGACAGAGAAATTGAAACCCTCAATGAATTTACCCGCCTTATTAAGGCTCCTTTCAGATGTCCCGTTGATAATGCTGCTTTCTCAATGCTGAGAATTGACGGTACAGAAAGAATCGTCAAAGACAGTTATTTCGATTTTGACGACGACGAATCAAGCATCAGAGTGAGAATCCCTATGGGTAAACGCATTTCGGCTATCTATATGGAAGAAGATTTGAAATTCAGCCAGAGAGTAGAAGAATTCAAGGTTTATGCTAAATATAAGGGCGACGGTGCTTATTATGAGATTTATGGCGGTACTGTTATAGGCTCGGGTAAAATCATCAGATTTCCTCAGACAGTTACTGCAGAAGAAATTGTTATAACGCCAACACAGACCAGAAAAAATCCCATACTAAAAAAGGTGCTTTTATTTTCAAAATAAAATATATAAGGACAGCGGTTAATCTGAACTGCTGTCCTGTTTATTTGCAAAATATAAGAGACTGCCGTGTGACAGTCTCTTTTTCTTGTTTTATACCTTCTTAAGCTTATACATTACATGAGCGCCGAGCATTGAAAGCACAACACCAATGGGGATGAGTACGCCGATACCGGGGTCAACGAAGAAGAGAAGCACTGTTACAGCAGCAATGGGGAAAATTGAAATTTTCCAATGCTTAACGAAATATGTTGCTGCAAGTGAGCCGAAGATAGTATAGGTTACCTGCTGGAATGCGGGAGCGAATGTGTCACTTGACATAATCTCTGAGAATTTGGGATTGAATGCGAAGATGAGCACAAACACTGCAATAATAATTGTTGTGGTTATTGTTGAAGCCGCAATAGCGATTGTTGTGATAACTTCACCCTCTTCGGTATTAGCCTTAACCTTAGCGTTTTCCATTGCATTGAGAGCGCAGGGCATTTTAAGGTTCATAATGTTACCCGATACAAATGAGAGATATGTGCCGCCTGCACCGAGCATAGGTGAGTAAGCAACAACTTCAACGATACCTGTAACAAAGAAGAATGCTATTGAAGCAACACCCTTACCGACAATAGCGGGGTCGGGCCATACATTAAGATGAAGACAGATAGCAACGGGAATACAGATGAAGAATGCAAGTGATGCGATGCACCAGATTCTGCCCCACGAATGAATTTTATCCATATAATTCTTATTCATAATAGCAACTCCTTTCAATTAATAGCGCCATTCAATAGCTGCAAGCTCAGGTAAGAAGCTGTTGATAAGCACAACTATTACCATAGCAAGAACCATACTTAAGGGCATTGCGAGAGCCTCAATCCAGTTCTTTTTCAGCTTTTTGTTGAGAAGTGTGAAGAAGAGCATAAAGCCGATTGAAGCAACGAGAGCTGCAAGTGAAAGCACACCTGCGCCGTCGCCGATGATAGCTTCCTTAGCGTTACCGGTACCTGCAAGGCCTCTGCCGATAAAAGCAGAAATAAGACCGATGAAAGCAGCTGCGGTCATAACATCCATCCACTTTGAATTCTTTGAAGCAACATCTGAAACGCCTTTCTGAATTTTTTTGAGGATGATGGGGATGAGAATAAGAGGAAGAATACTGCCGAGAGTCATAACCCAAGAAATTGCAGCAAAAATTTCGGGGTCTGTAATTGCCTGAGAAATACCGCCTGTCATACCTGCAGCCTCAAGGGCAGCAATAGCGGCAGTGGTCTCATACTGGATTGCACCGATAACGGTAAGTCTTATCCAGGGGAGAACATAACCCAGGGCAACTGAAAGAGTGATTACAGTTATAGCGATACCGATTGCAGGAGCAAATGAGAAGATAGCGCTTGATGTAACTGCATTTTTGAGCTTGTCCGTTGTAATGCCGAGCTCTTTACCGCGAGTCCACGCCTTTTTCATAAAGAAAAGGGACTGTGCACAAACAAAAACGATAACAGCAAGAATTACAAGGTACATAAAGCCGTCTGATTTAAAATCTGAAAACATAATTTAACCTCCGCTTTCAAATATAGTTCTTAATCATCATAACATTTACGACATAAATAGTCAACAAATAACGAGAAATTTCTGATATAATAATCAGGTATTATATCAGAAATTTCATTCATATAAATTATATGGTGATAATTATGAATGAAAGCACAAGAAAAAACACTGACAGCAAATCCAAAAGCAAAGATAGGTACACTGCCGTATTGGTATGTCAGATACTTGCTCTTATAATTATGGTGCTGACCTTCAACCTTTTTGTAAAAGGCGATGATAAGTCATATTCTCAGCTTCAGTCTCTTTTAAAGCAGGAGCTTTTCACTATAAGCGATATAGCAGAGACTATAAAAAATTACTTCAGTGGCAGTAACAGTTGGGCTGTTTCAGGCAGCAACGTTACAATTGTCAGTGATGATAATTCAAATTCTACCGATGAAATCGCTGTATTTGCCGAGACAACAACCGAACCGATGGGCGGTGAAGATTTAGAGCTTTATGAAGCTGCAGAAAATACAAGTTTTGCACCTATAAAATCTACCTCTCCGGTAGTTGCGCCTATTGAAAACGGCAGATATACTTCGTATTTCGGCTATCGTATACATCCCATAACAGGTGAGTTTTCATTTCATACTGGTCTTGATATTGCCGCAGCTGAGGGAACAAAAATCAGAGCTGTATATAATGGCAAGGTACTGAAAACGGGAGAGGACAACAAAGCGGGGAAATATATCTTTTTAGAACACGATGACGGGTTGGTTACATTCTATTGTCACTGCAGTGAGATTTTAGCTCAGGCAGATACGGTTATACGTCAGGGTGAAACCATAGCAAAAGTCGGTTCAACGGGTATGTCAACGGGTCCGCATCTTCATTTTGAAATCAGAAAAGATAATATCAGATATAACCCTTTATACATTTTAGAATATGACTCTGATTGTTAATGAAACCCGATATAAAATAGATTTCACATTCGCGCTGACTGTGACTCTGATGCTTTTATTGTGTAGCGAAGAGACAGTGATAATTTCGATTTTATCATCAGGACTGCACGAGATGGGGCACCTGATATTTATGTTTATTTTCAGACAGAAGGTTGTAAGTGTCACATTCGGTGCTTTCGGAGTTCGAATTGACCGACAGCTATCTCAGAATCTCAGCTATAAAAAAGAAGTAATAATCGCGTTTGGCGGCATAATGATAAATTTTCTTATTGCAATTCTGTCGCATTTGTATTATTATTTTATAAACAGCGATTTTGCCTTGAAACTGATGATAGTAAATATCATAATCGGTATTTTCAATATGATACCCATTGAGGTTCTTGATATGGGCAGAGTAATAAAATACAGCCTTATGTCTTCACATAAAGATTTTCAGGCTGACAGAATACTAGGCATTATTTCGGCAGTGACGGTTAATCTTCTTGCTGTATGCAGTTTATTGTATACTGTTACCGTCGGAATAAATCCGAGTCTGATTGCTGTGACAATTTATTTGTATATAATCACTCTTATAAAGAAATGGAGTTAGAATATGATAAGCAAAGATGTTCAAAAAATCTTACCACTCGTTCAGAAACCCGGAAGATATACCGGCGGAGAACTCAACAGTATTGTCAAAGACAAAAACAAGGTTGATTTAAGATATGCTTTCTGTTTCCCTGACAGCTATGAAATAGGTATGTCTCACCTTGGAATGAAGATACTCTGTTCTGTTGCCAACACAAGAGATGATGTCTGGTGTGAAAGAGTTTTTGCACCCTGGCACCATATGGAAGAGGAAATGAGAAAAAATAGCATTCCTCTGTTCGCTCTTGAAAGCGGTGATCCGCTGAGCGAGTTTGATATGATAGGTTTTACGCTTCAGTATGAGCTTTCATATACAAATGTGCTTAATATGCTGGATCTTGCAGGCATACCTATAAAAAGCAAAGACAGAGACGGCCTTACACCTATTATAGTCGGTGGCGGAACTTGTGTGTGTAACCCCGAGCCTATGGCAGACTTCTTTGATTTATTTATGCTCGGTGACGGTGAAGAGGTTACCAATGAAGTTATGGAT